>MGVM01000089.1:2254-10212 GCA_001800495.1 Elusimicrobia bacterium RIFOXYB2_FULL_48_7 | reverse complement strand
CGGCGCAGGGCTGTTGAGCGCGGTAAAAAGTTCAAACGGCGCCAGGGTTCTGCTTGGCGTGGTATTCAGGGATAATTTTGAAAACTGGACAGTCCAATTCGGCGGCTGGTACAGCGGCAACCAGGCGGCCGGGGCCATCGGGATAACCACCGAACAAAAACAGCTGGGGAACAACAGCGTAAAATTCATGGATACCAGCCCTACCCTGGACGATTGCTACCTGCTGAAGAATCTCCCGGACAGCTGTTACCAGTATGATGCAAGATTCTATTTTTATTTTCCGGCAGGGTTTTTCAACGGCTGGGGAATAAATGACAAAATATCATTATTGAGAATAAATGACACTAAAGGCAACAGGTATGTTGTTTTTTCTTTAAGGAGTTCAGGGGCGGTGTTTCAGGTAAACAAAACCTGGGCCGGCGCGTATCCCGGGATAACCTGGCAGGAAGGGAAATGGTACTGCCTGGAAGTGCGCGCGCCGCAACCGGCAAGCACAGCAACCGTCAAATGCTGGCTCGATGGTACTGAATTCGCCTCATTTAATACGGATTTAAGCGATGTAGTAAGCTGGAACCAGATGCAGTGCGGGCTGATGGACGCGACCGTTGCGCTTACTCCCACGGTTTATATTGACGAACTGGCGGTTGCGGATTTTTACATCGGCCCTGTAAGCAATGTCGCGCCGGTAATTTCAGATATTGCCGCGGCTGTTTCGGGCACTCTTGCGACAATTACCTTCAATACTGATGTCACAGCGATAAGCGCGCTGGATTACGGTGTTTCAACGGGTTACGGCGATACGGTAACGGAAGGTTATTACGCGCTTAACCACAGCATGACAATCCCGGGTTTGACAACGGGACAGGCATATCATTACAGGGTAAGATGCACGAACATAGACGGCCTGGAAACAGTTTCACCGGACAAAACTTTTACGGTTACAGGAACGGAGCCGCTGCCTCAGGTAAGCCCGGAGGTTCATGCTTATCCGAACCCTTGCAAGGTTTCTGCAAGCAACCCGATGAAATTCAGGGCTGCAGGGGCAGCAAGTTCTGAAGTTAATATTTACACGGTCACCGGCAGGCTGGTGAGAAAACTTTCAGGCGGGGAAGAAATCTCCTGGGATGGCAGGAACCAGGACGGCGAGAAACTAGCCAGGGGAATTTATATATACAAAATCAGGGGCAGTAACGGCGATTCGGTAACAGGCAAACTGGCACTTACAAAGTAAGTAAAAAAATGGGGACCCCTCCGGGCCCATTATTTTAGAAAGGAAGGAACGATGAAGCAAAAAAAACCAGTAAAACTATTAGTAATCGGCGCAGGCGGCAGGGGGAATGACCTTTCGGCTTACGCTCTGAAACACCCGGATGAACTGAAAATCATCGGGGTGGCAGAACCCGATAAAATAAGGCGGGAAAGGTTTGCCGCAAAGTTTCAAATCGATGAAAAGTTTGTGTTCAATTCATGGCAGGATTCGCTGAAATTCAGCGAAGCCGACAAGCTTGCGGATGCCGCCCTGGTCGCCACCCAGGACAGGATGCATACGGGCCCGGCAATCGGGTTTCTGAAAAAAGGTTACCACATATTGCTTGAAAAGCCGATGGCGACGACTCCCGAGGAATGCATATACATGACACGCACAGCCCAGAGATACAAAAGAATTTTTGGGATCTGCCACGTGCTCAGGTACACCGCTTTCTACAGGAAGATAAAGGAGCTGGTTGATTCGGGCATAATCGGCGATATCGCCACGGTTGAGCATATTGAAGCCGTAAGGTACTGGCATTTCGCACACAGCTTTATCAGGGGGAACTGGCGCAATTCAAACCTGTCCTCTCCCCTGATACTTCAGAAATGCTGCCACGACATGGACATCCTGAGGTGGATCGTGGGCAAGTCATGCAAGAAGGTTTCCTCATTCGGCTCCTTGATGCATTTTAAAAAACAAAATGCGCCCGCAGGCAGCACGAAAAGGTGCACGGGCGGCTGCAAAATTGAACGTAAGTGCCCTTACTCGGCAATAAGGATCTACCTTGAAGACCAGCCGGCGAAATGGCTTAAAGACATCACCCCCAACCCTACACCGAAAGGTATGAGGAAAGCCCTGGAAGAAGGGCCCTACGGCAGGTGCGTTTATCATTGCGACAACAATGTCGCCGACCACCAGGTGGTGGCGCTTGAATTTGACGGCGGTATAACCGCGTCACATACAGTGGCTGCTTTTACGGCAGACGGGACCGGCAGGCGTACCCGCATTATGGGCACGCAGGGAGAGCTCACTGGCGACAACGGCAAGATAGAAGTGAATATTTACGATAAAAACAAAAAAACCATGATCGACCCGATGCTGAACGTCGACCCGGAAAGCGGGCACGGCGGCGGCGACATGGGCGTCATGCATGATTTCGTGCAGGCGGTAAGCAAAAACGATTCCTCGCTGCTTTCTTCCACTATCGAGGCGTCGCTTGAAAGCCACCTGATGGCTTTCGCGGCCGAAAAAAGCAGGGTTACTGGTAAAACCATTACAATATAATTGGGGGGAAAATGTCAAAAGCACTTGTCACGGGCGGCGCCGGGTTTATCGGCTCGCATCTCACGGAAAAGCTGGTAGGGTTGGGGCATGAAGTAACGGTGGTAGACAATTTAAGCCATTTTGAGCTTGATAACCTGACTTCGGTAAAATCAAAGGTCAATCTGCTGAAAATTAATCTCGAGGACGCAGAAGCGCTCGACAAAGCCATAGAAGGGCAGGATTATATTTTCCATCTCGCGGCGAACACTTCGGTCAATAACAGCTTATTAAAACCGTCCTGGAGCGCGGGGCAGAATACCATCAACACTGTCCGTATCCTGGAATTTGCCGCAAAACACAAGGTAAAAAGGGTAATGTTTTCCTCCAGCGCGGCCATATACGGTTATTGTAAAGAACTGCCGCTCAAGGAATCAGCGTCAATTACGCCGGTGTCCCCTTACGCCCTGGAAAAACTGACCTGTGAAAATTACATGAAGCTTTTCGCGCAAATCTATAAGCTTGATACGGTAAGTTTACGGTATTTCAATGTCTACGGCCCCAGGCAGAACGCCGATGCCCCTCACCCGGGCGGCGTGACGATAGTTGTCAGGCAGTTGATCCAGGACGGTAAATCCCAGCTGATGGGCGACGGCATGCAGACCAGGGACATGATCTACGTTGACGACGTGGTCAGCGCGAACATCCTTGCCATGCAGAAGAAAACACCTTGCGGCGGGGCTGTCTTCAACGTGTCCACTAATACAACCGTAACCGTGGCGGGGATGCATGACAAGATATCAAAAATAATGAATATGCCTGCTGCAAGGGAACACATTGAGTTCCCTGAAGGAAACGTGGTTCATTCACAGGGCGACAATACACTGATAAAGAAGGAACTTGGTTTCAAGCCGGAAGTATCGCTTGACGAAGGCTTGAAAAAGACTATAGACTGGTGCAGGGAAAACATGAAATGGACAAGAAAATAACGGCAAGCCTGAAAGGTATTTACAGCCACGGGCTTGATTCGCAGGCTGGCAGGTACCAAGCGCTCATAGAAATGTTCAAGCGCGCTTACCCCGGGCAGAAAAAGTATTTTATTTTCCGCGCGCCCGGCAGGGTAAACCTGATAGGCGAGCATACGGATTACAACGGCCTGCCCGTGATGCCGATGACGCTGGACAGGGATATAGCAATCGTCGCCTCGCCAAGGAAGGATAACCTGGTAAACGCGAAGAATTTTGACGAAGAATACGGCACCAGGAGCTTCGCGATAAAAAAAACGATAGAACGATACCCCTCCGGCGACTGGGGAAATTACCTCAAGGCCTCGGCGCAGGCGCTGGTTAACATAAACAGGAACCTTAAAGGGATGGATTGCGTGATACAAGGCAGCGTGCCGAAGGGTTCGGGTTTGAGCTCGTCCTCCGCGCTTGTAGTAGGTACGGGAATAACGCTCATGCGCCTGAACCGCATGAATATCCCGAAAATAAAACTGGTGGGGATTTTCTCCGAGGGCGAAAAGTACGTGGGGGTTCAGGGCGGGGGGATGGACCAGACAGTATCGCTGATGGGCATGAAAAACAAGGCTCTAAAAATAGATTTTTTCCCGGTGGAAATAAAATACGTAGCCCTGCCGGAAGATAAGTATTCTGTTATCGTGTGCAACAGCCTGAAAGTCGCGAAAAAATCAGGCAAAATGAAAGACCAATACAACGAAAAATCATTATCCTGCAAACTGGCGATGGCAATGCTGGATAAAAAGTTAAGGCAGGAATACGGCAAAAAATTCGCCATATCGTTTTTAGGTGATTTGAGAAACAAAAAATTCCGTAAGCTGATCGAGGACAAGCGGAAGTTCACCGACAAATATTTCCATGAAGAGGACTATCATATTGGCGAAATAGCGAATTTCCTCGGCATAAAAAAAGAAACCGCTGTAAAAAAATATTTGACATTAAGGGACGGTTCGGTCCTGGGTAATATAAAAGCAGGTTTTAACCTGAACAAGAGGGTTCTCCATGTTTTGACAGAATGGGACAGGGTCGAGGGATGCGTGAAAATGTCAAAAGCTGGGAAATGGGCGGAATTCGGGAAACTGATGTACGAGTCCCATGCAAGCTGCAGGGACAATTATGAGATCAGCTGTCCCGAGCTTGAGAAGCTTGTAGGCCTCGCGAAGCGCTTCGGCGCGGCAGGGGCAAGATTAACCGGCGCCGGTTTCGGCGGCTGCACCGTTAACCTTATAAAAATAGGCACGGAAAGCAGATTCATAGATTTCATGAAAAAACGATACTATAAAGAATACCTCAAAACAGATTTTAACCCTTCCTATATTAATATCTGCCATACCACGCCCGGCGCCGGGTTAGTGCTTACAGGAGAGGAATAAATGATAAAAGAAATCAATCTCAAACTTTTTTTGCTTTTACTTATCGCCGGCATCTGTTCACCGGGCTCGGCACTCTGGTGCCAAACGCTAATTGATGCAGACGACCCTAACATCCAGTATGTTGGAAGGGTTAAAAACCTTGGCACAAAGTCGCCCTCTTTTGACTGGCCCGGCGTTTATATAAACGCTGTTTTTACCGGTACATCCTGTTCAATCCGGATGGCCAATTCAACTGGAAACAATTATTTCGATGTTTTTATAGACAGCCAGCTGGCAAGCATTGTTCACGGCGTGAGCACGCAGACGGTATTCAATGTCGCTTCAGGGCTTGCGGATACTTCTCATACCATTCAAGTTGTGAAACGCAACGGAGTCAACGGCAATATTTGCACGTTCAGCGGTTTCCAGCTTGATAATGGAAAAACCCTGCTCGCGCCCGCTCCGCGTCCCGGCCGCAAAATAGAGTGTATAGGAGATTCACTGACAGTCGGGTACGGCAGCGAGATGAGTTCCGGTACTACCGGCAATCCTCCTGACAAAGAAAACAGTTACATCGCTTACGGCCCGGTGACAGCAAGGCATTTTAATGCGGATTATATGCTGACAGCAGTGTCCGGCGTGGGAATGGCCAGGAGTTTCGGCCAATATCAATCATCCACCCAGACGATATCATATTATTACGGCCAGACAGTTAAAAACGAAGGCCTGAACAACTACACTTTCAGCTGGATACCTGATGCTGTAGTGATTTACCTGTGCACGAATGATTTCGGCGGGGGTTCCTCCTCCTGGCCCACTCACCAGCAGTTTGAGGATTCCTATTATAATTTTGTGAAAAGAGTCAGGGGAAACTATCCTAACGCTGAAATATTCTGTATGTATAATTCGCCTTCAATCGCCTTGATACAAAGTTACATAACAGGAATTGTAGGCAAGTTGAACGGCGAAGGAGACGCCAGGGTGCACATGGTTGATATAAACCATGTTTTTGCTTCCGATGAGAAGGGTTCCGACGGCCATTACAACGGCAAGGGGCACCAGGTGGTTTCAGATGTGTTAAGTTCAGTAATGGCTCCAATCCTCGGCTGGTCTACAGATACCAGTTCGCCAACAGCCCCGCCTGCAGTAAGGGATGGCACAGGCGCCGACGTGGACTACGTCCAGGCAACCGCGCTCCCTGCACAGCTTTCGGCAAACTGGGATGTCAGCACGGATACGGAATCCGGCATCGCAGGTTATCTCTACGCTATCGGCACAACACCGGGCGGCGCAAACATATCGCCGTATCAGCTTGTCTCGGGATCGTCAGTAACAAAAACCGGCTTAACCTTAACCGCTGGCGCCACATATTATTTCAGCGTGAAAGCCCAAAACGGAGCTGGGCTGCAGAGCAGCGCGGCTACGTCCGACGGGCAGTACGTGGCGGCGGCTGTTACAGCGGACACAACGCCGGTGATTGTCCCCGTAAATCCGGAAATACATGTTTATCCGAACCCTTGTAAAGTATCGGGCGCGAACCCGGTGAAATTCCGGGTCCCGGAAGGGGGCTCCGGCGCGGGAGCTGCAGGCGGGGAAGCCAGCATATACACGATAAGCGGCCGGCTGATACGAACTCTTTCCGGCACAACGGAAATATCGTGGGACGGCAAAAACACAGAAGGCGTAAAACTTGCCAGGGGAATTTATATTTATAAAATCGTAAACAGTAACGGCGATTCAGTTACCGGGAAACTGGTAATGAAATAATGAAAATCGCCCGGTAAATCGGGCAGCTACAGGAGAAACAATCGAGCCCAATGTACAAATCAATTAAACTGTTTATATTTCTGGTTTTTCTGTTTAATTCCCTTCATGCCGCGGTCATAGCTCCCAACGAACATCTGTGGATCCGCGCGGAGGGCACTTCCTTAAAAACCTCTCCCTACGCGAAAATCCCCAATGCCCCCTACATGCCGGTAGGCCTGGCCTATTTTTATATTTACGACACCTCCAACAGCATGGAATTCATGAAATTTATGCCTTACTACCACCGCAACATGAAGATGAACTGTGTCAGGTTCTGTTTCCAGCCGGGATGGAAGAAAAACGACCTGACAAGCAGGGATACCGGGTTTCTTACAGGCCCGTATGGCGCGATAGCTTTTGTGGAATTATGCAGGCAGGCCTCTGTCTATGTAATTCTTGACGCGCACCATTCCATGGGAGACAGCACCCTTCTGTGGAGCAGCGACCTGAAGTACAAGGCTGACTGGATAAGCGACTGGAAACTGGCCGCCGCGCAATTCAGGGATGAGCCGTGGGTACTGGGCTATGAACTCTGCAACGAATGCAAGCCCGCAAACGGCGCTGCCTATATCAAGCAGTGTTATATTGACTGCACCAGCGAGATCAGGACGATAGACACAAAACATGTGATTTTCTTCGGCTGCGGCAACTGGAACGCGCCCGGTAACTGTGATGCATTCTGGGGAGCCAACATTGTTCCCGGCACAAACGTTGCTGTAATGTCCCACTATTATTCCCAGTACGCCTATGGCGACCCGAATATTGAAGCTAAAATTGTTGCCTTTCAGAATAAATGGAATATTCCGTTTATCATAGGCGAATTCGTATATGATTCTTCCTATACCTTTCTTGGAAAGAAAATAGCCAGTTACGGCGGCAACAGAATGCTCGGCCTTATGAGAACTATCAAAGGCGGTTATTTTGAGTGGCTTGCAAAAACCGATGAAGACCTGCCAAATCTGCGCAATTCAGGAAGATTTGATTTGTGGCAGGATAAGATAGGAATAGACGCCACGCCAAACCCCGAGCCCGCCGCGAAATTAAAATTCATGAAACCGGATTTCACCGCAACAATAGCCGAATTTGCTCCCGGTTCGCTGATTGGCGTGCAGTTTGAAGCAACGGATATCAATGCTTCGGCAGCAGACACTTTGCAGATAGAACTGCGCGGGCTCACAGGCACGGGGTATTTAAATGACGCGGAGAATTTAATACTTACAGAAACCGGCACGAATACGGGAATATTCAGGAACACAATCCAAACCGCAT
>MGVM01000089.1:0-2209 GCA_001800495.1 Elusimicrobia bacterium RIFOXYB2_FULL_48_7 | reverse complement strand
CGGGGAGATAGCGCGTTATGCCGCCGGGCCGGTAACATTCTCCATAAGCCCTGCCTACGCGTATATAGTAGGCAGAAATCCCGTGACCCCGGTTAACGGAATCGCGGAAACTTCCATCTGCTCGAATGATACCCCTGGGGGCGGGAATTGCACGGTTACCGTCTCGGGAAACGGCGCAATTGCCAGCGCGAACATAGATGTAGTTGATTACTGGCACGATATGAAGGTGCAGAACCAGAACAGTTCCTGGTCAAACGCCACTGGTGATGTAGTGGTAACAGACAGCGCCACGCCTAAATGTATTGCGATGCTTGAAAACATCTCCGGGTTGAGCGTGGATACTGAAGGGTACGAATATTCAACAGATGGCGGCCTGAACTGGTCAGGCATAACCGAAGATTTTAACAGCGAGGCATTGGATCCGGCCAGGTGGAGAGTGCACGGAGACGCATCAAAAGTAACGGGGAAAAAAGGCGTCCGGCTGAATACCAGCGCGGCGAACAAACACGGGGAACTGGAATACGCGCCCGGCATGGACCTTAAGAACTTCCGTATGCGGACAGTATACGGTGCAAAGAACGTAATCCAGAGTATATCTGATGTTAACACGGAATTCAATATTAATTTCTATACCCAGGATGATTACTCAGGTTATATCCCGGATGAAGGGTACCAGGTTTCCCTGCAGTTTGTTTCAAATGCCGACGGCGGGAAATGGAAGCCAAAATTATACCAGCTTTCAGGAGGCGCCAGGGTCCTGGTTTCGTCTTCAACGAATCTCGGTGAGCAGCTTTTCAAGGAAACCGATAATTGGACCCAGACCGTCGACATATTTGTCCATGACGGAATATTTGAAATGTTTCTTGACGGGCCGGGATATAAATCCGGAGGCGGGTATCTTACGGCAAACATAAACCCGAATTACAGCTTGAAGGGATTAAGCTATTCAGGAAAATCCGGTACAACCAATATACCCGAAACCTGGGTTTACGGCGTGAAAGTATATAATTACCTGCCCACGATGGCGTATTCCGGCGGCACCTACCCAACCTATGACGGCTACATTTCCACCCAAACAAGGACTACCGATAATATACCCTTTACCAGCGGCCCCGTGGGAACCAATCAGGTGCGGTTCATCCATTATTCCATGGGTGACGCAGAGCTGGGCAGTGAACGGACAAGGACATTCGTAGTAAATTTAAATGCTGTCAATGATACTACTGACCCTTCAACGGCTGTAACAGTAAGGGATGGTTTAAACCAGGATATTTCAGAAACAAATACCAGTTCTCAGCTTTCAGCCAACTGGGACTCTGCAACAGATGCCGAGTCCGGCATAGCACGGTACTGGTTCGCCGTCAGCGCCACCCCGGGCGGTTCTGACATTGTCCCGTGGACCAGCAACGGCACCAGGCGCTATGTGACGACCCGCGGGCTTCAGCTTTCAGTGGGCACTACTTATTATATCAGTGTCAAGGCGGAAAACGGCAGCGGGGCGCAGGGGGCGGCGGTAAACTCAAACGGGCAGTTCCCGACGGTTGACCTCTACCCTCCCGAGATAACGGGAGTAACCGTTGCGGCAAACCCGTCCGGTGCGGTTATCAAATGGGATACTGACGAGCAGTCCACCAGCCAGGTGGATTACGGCCTTACTGATGCTTACGGCACTTCAACCGACGAGGATACTGACCGCGTGATAAGCCACAGCGTAACCATTTCAGGCCTTCAGCCCAACACGGTTTATCATTACCGGGTAAGGAGCAAGGACGCGTCATTAAATGAGGGTTTATCGGCTGACGGCACATTTTCTACCACCGGCGCCGAGATCAAGGCATACCCGAACCCGCACAGCATCGCAAGCGGAAACCCGCTTACCTTTGTAGGTACTGACAACAGCGGGCTCGAGGTAATGATATTCACCGTGAGCGGCCGCCTCGTTAAAAAAATCAGCGCGCCCAACGGCTCCAGCAGCGTCACGTGGAACGGGAAGAACGAGGATAATGAAAGGGTGAGGCCGGGGCTCTACCTGGCAAAGATCACCAGCGGCAGCGGCGCAACCAGGATATGCAAGATAGCGCTTACGAAATAGTGCTATAGAAGTCCTCATGTTGTATATGGGGGCAAGATAGCGCTTACGAAATAGTGCTATAGAAGTCCTTTTTTGAGGTTACGTAACATTTTTCCAGAAAGTCATTGACTTTTTGAA
>MGVM01000088.1:12310-40992 GCA_001800495.1 Elusimicrobia bacterium RIFOXYB2_FULL_48_7 | reverse complement strand
ACCCGGACATAAAGATCGGGGTCCTGGGTGTCCATGATACCGGACTATTCCATATTTCAGATTACCAGGATTGGAACAGCCGGGTCCTCCAGGCGATCCAGCAAAAAGCTGATTTTATGGCAGTCCACAATAGTTATGCTCCCGCTGTCGGTACCTATGACCCTGATACGCAAAAAGTTTTCACGGCGCTGCTTGCCGCACCTGAATTTGTAAGGGGCAATTTTTCACTGTTGGAATCCGATATCGCGCAATATGCTTCCGCGCAAAATAAGGGCATGGATATAGCAGTGACTGAACACGCGGCTTTTTTCATTCCTGATGGCGGGCCTGATTCGATCCGCATAGTGGACAGGAACAAAATGCTTGCTTCCGCCCTTTATTCAGCGCTGTTATACAATGTTTTTATCAAGGACCCAAAAATATCGGCCACAAACCACACCAATATGCAAAGCGCGTGGTGGCAGGCGATGATCACGACTGAAAGCGACGGCCATTCTTCCCCGATACCCAGCGCGTTCGGCCAGGTTTTCAGAATGTACTCGGAAACCGCCCGGGGCGTTAACCTCGCGGTTACAGTGAGTAATTCTCCCGTATTTAATTCTGTTGATTACGGCATAATTCCCGCGCAGGCCAATGTCCCGGTATTGGACGCCGCGGCGGTTATCTCAACAAATAATACCAGCGGATGGGTTTATGTAGTTAACCGCGGGCTTACAAACGATACCACGGCAAGAATTGTAATTAATGGGCTTTCAGCCGCAAGCCTCCTGTCGGCCACGGTAGAAACATTAAACGCGCCGGATTATACGTCTATAAACATCACTACGGCGCCCAATACAGTGCTGATCACAACAGCCGCCATCCAGCCATCAGTCGATTTTGTTTACAATTTTCCTAAGCATTCCCTGACCCGCTTTACGTTCAGGACAGGTGTAGTAGCCAGCACAACTACGCCGCCGGATATTCCACCGGCCGCGCCAGCGCTTCCGGCTATAAGCCCAAATATAACTGCTTACCCTAACCCGGTTGATTTTTCAAAAGTGAGCCGCGTGACTTTCCTTTTTAACGAAGCCTCCGGAGGCGAAATCAAAATATTCACGCTAAGCGGGCGGCTGGTGAAGAAACTACCGTCAACTTCAGCTACAGTCCAATGGGACGGAAAAAATGAAGCAGGAGAAAAACTAGTCCCAGGCATGTATATTTATCTTGTCTCGCAGGCCGCGGGTAATAAAACCGGAAAAATAGTTGTAAGGTAAGTGAAAGATTTTGGAAGGTTGTGTCATCTAACTAGGTGAAGCCGCAAATACCGAGAAAGGATAGCAAGATGAAAAATCAAAACATAAGTTGCAAACAAACCGAAGCACTCATAAACAAACAGATAGACGCCATTATAACCGCAGAAGAAGCCGGCCTGCTAAAGGCGCACCTGGATGCATGCGCATCCTGCGCCAGGGAAAGCCAGAGCCTGCTTAAACTTCACAATTTATTCCAGAACAACCTTTCAAACACGGCTGTGCCGGCTCTGTCAAACGATTTTGACAGCGTTTTCCGCAAGAAACTTGAAGAAGCAACAACCAGTGAGCCGGGTTTGCTGGATAATATAAAGGAAGCGCTGGCCGGTGGTTTCAAAACCGTGCTTCAGCCGAGATATACAATGGCAGTAGTGACACTGGCCCTTTTGATCACTATAGGGATCAGGGGGCATCACATTTATGATTCGGTCAAGGCAGGCGAAGCAGTGCAAGCGGCACGCCTGGCGCGGGCAAAAGTGGTTGTTAATTCAGAAGTGCTGTACGAAGTAGCCGTAAAAAAGACGTCGGACAAGGCGCTGACGAACCTGGCCAACAGCCAGGCAAAAGAAATTATCTCAATCGCGGGAATCTAAAATAAGGAACAGGAGGATAGGAAAATGAAAAGCATGCACATCAGTAGAAGAATCGAAGCAGTTATCGCGGCAGCAATAATCTTGGGAACGGCAGCAAAGTTCTGCCTGGCGGAAGAAATGGTCGCGGGCCCGCTGGCTTCCTTGAGAAGCGAACTCAAGCAGGAAGTAAACGACAGCAAGAGCAGGGAACAGATGGAAACCATAGGCGTGCAGGATCTCAAACTCGGCGAATACCAGGATGGCAAGAGTTTAACCGACGTCCACGGCAACAGGGTGCGGCTTGAACAGTACATCCTCGTTCCCCAGCCGAACCAGATTGAGTTCCTTACCTACACCAAAAGGGATACTGGCGTAGACACGCTCAAGGCAGTATACACGCTTAACAAGGATATTCCGGTTGATCTTGAAACCAACGCCCCGGACATCCGCAGGGTCGGCGAGCTTGACCCCAACAAGTGGGATTCAGGCGCGCTGTCTGACATCACGGCTCCGGAGTTTTATGCCAAGAGCATCGACAGCAGAGTTTCTAACGACAAGGGCGATTCCGTGGCGTTCCAAGCGGAAAATGGCGACCTGTACAAGGTCCCGACCTTCACGGATCTGTTCAATTCAACCTATAAATATGACGTGATCTACGAGAATTCGTACATTAAGCTAAAAACTGCCGCGAATTCAGATGACATCACCAAGGTTCGCCTGGCGCATGTCGGCGGGACAGCAGGCACGGCTACGCTGGGAACATTGGAATATTACCTCCCGAAGTACCAGTCAACAACCAATGAGCTTTCAAAGACCGTGACAGTAGACCCCAGCAAAAGGGACAGCATTTATAATGCTAATGGCAAGTATGCTCTTGTTGACGGGCTGACCTGGGCCCATACCACCTGCGATTCTTATTGGGACGGGACCAAGGTAAATGATATCAATGCCTGGAGCGACATGACATTAAGCCAGCTGATAAACAAGAAACTTGACTGGACGAACACTGTAAACTTCGCGGACGGCACTTCGCTTTCCCATAGGGAAACATGGATTAAGGATGACGGCGAGCAGCTTTCCTTAGGGAGCTTCGTCAACATGCTGCGCAGCATCACCCCGGACAACTGGGCGGTGAAACTCAGCGAGCTCAACCATGAAGGCATATGGACAGCCACTGAATTCGGCAGCAGGAGCATAGACGTGATCTGGTCGCCCAGCATTTTCGTGAAAGTCGCCACCAGCGACCTTTCAAAGAACAAATAACAGAAAACGCGCGAGAGCGCGGGAAAATAGTTTGCAAGGGAGAATGGATGCGCATCCATTCTCCTTTTGCATTGACAGGAAAATTGAGGCAAAAAAATGTATAATAAAAACACAGATTTTTACGGAGGGAAACTTAAAATGACACGGAAAATCAAATTTATGGCCCTGCTGCTTGTTTCGGGATCGGCCGCTCTTATGTCTGCCGGACAGGCGTCAGCGGAAACAAAGATCATGCCGCTCTTCAACGCGTCGCTGGGTTTCGGCAACGCTTTTTACCTCGAAAACTCGGGGACCCCGAGCATCAGCTACGACATTGACTATGTTCCTGCCGTGATCTTTAACGAAAAACTTACACTTTTACCGCGCCTTAATTCAAATTATTCCGGCACCATGATGCCGAAGGAAATTGAAGAAGAAGGCAACATTTACGTGCAGACTTGGGACAATCTTCTTTACACAAAGATTGTGGACAAGCTAAACACCAGCTGGATATTAAGGGGCGAACTGGGTTTCAAGAGCGAGCTTGCCAGGGAAACCGCCGATGAATCCTGGGGCAGCGGCCTTTATGATTACGGCAAAACCCACCTTGAAGTCAGCATGGAAAAAAAGTTTGAAAAACCGATAAGCATAACCTTCGGTGAAAGGATATATTCCACCACCTTCCCGAATTACCGGGCGCTTTCCGCCGATTCAACGCAATATTCCCAGCTGCTATCGGGGGACAAAGTCCTTGATACAGCAAGCGGCGAGACATTCATAAAGATGGAATGGCTACTTAACCGCACATTCCTTGCCTGCAAGCTGGGCGCGACCCAGAGCAATTACGGCGACCAGAAGGTGGTTTCAATAGTTGACGGCCATTACCTTGACACAAAAAGAAAGGACGCTTATTCCAATTTTACCGTAGGTGTCAGCCAGCTCATACCGGATTTCAAGGTACCCCTTGGGGCGGATGATGAAGGTCGCAGGAAAGTCAAGACTTTCCTGGGGATAAACTACGAAAGCATAGCCAAGGACTCCAACCAGAACCAGTTCGACACGGAAAAAATAAAGGGGATAGGGGATTATTATGACTACAGGCAGACCTGCATCACGCCGTCCGTGACCTTCAGGTTTTTGCCCGCCAACTCCGACCTCAGCATTTCCTATGACGTAATCCGGAAAAATTATTCCAGCCGCATTGTCCAGGATGTCAACGGTAACTACGCGGCGGACGAGGAAAAAATTTACCAGAGTTCAAACGTGATGAACCTCAGGTTCGCTTTCCCTGTGATGAAAAAATACCTGGCAAGCATTTCGTGCAGTTTCAGGAATTCCCGGTCCAACATGCTCTACGAAAAATATTTCCAGTATAACTTCAACGCTTACTCCTACATGCTGGGCGTAGGCTATGAGTATTAATTTAGTAATTTAGGGGACGGAGTCAGTTTGTCAGTTTAGTGAGTTTGATACCCTTGCTATCTGATGGGAAGGATACGGGGTATGTCAGTTTAAGGAATGAGATAGAAGGGAAATTTATGAGAAAAACGAAGATTTTTGCACTTATCAGCCTGGCATCTATTTCTGCGGTATTTTGCCCGGCCATTTGTAATGCGGCATCCGGTGGGTTTATCACCCTGCTGTCGCCATCCGTGACCTCAACGAAAAACAGCTCCCAGATGGTCTCCGGCCGGGTTGAAACGGACCTGGTAAGGCAGGTAAGCATCTCGGTGGAGCCTTTCACCCTGAAAAAAAGCGCCGGCCAGCCGGTTGTAAAAGCGGCTGTTATCAACGGCAGTTTCAGCGAAAAAGTAACCCTTGAACCAGGTCTTAACATCATAAGGGTCAGCGCCGGCAGGAGCGAAATAGCCGTCCCCGTGTACCTGATCTCACAGCAGAAAAAGGAAAACGCCTCAAACGAGAACTGGGGCGCGCAGGCCCAGATAGTTTTTACCTCGCCGACAGAACCAAAAACTAACAGCCGGGAAGTGTCTATCAAGGGGGTTGTCACCAATCCTAACATTACTTCCATTGACGCGGCTATTATGAACACCATGTATTTCCTGTCGGAAGACGCTAGCGCAGGCGGTGACAGCAAGGGCGGCCCGCGAAAGATAGATTACAAAAGCGTGCCGGTGAAAAACATGCAGTTTGAGATCAAGGCGCAGCTGACGGAAGGACTCAACGTGATACTCGCCCGCCCGGATGGCAAACCGGCCATAGCCGATAAGATCCAGATAATGAGCCTGGTTTACGAGAAAGTCAGCGAGCAGCTTTTGTTAGAAGAGCCGCAGCTTGAAAAAGGCGGCGTGGCCATCAGGGGTAAAGTTATTGCTCCCGGCGTGCGGAAGGTGCGCTTGAACATAACCGCGCTGGTTGAAAACGAGCTGAAACCGGGCGTCATCGCCCCCGTGTCCCTGCTTGACACAACGGTGAACGTTGAAAGCGACGGAAGTTTCGCGTACAAGGCGTCACTGCAGGATAAAAAAGGCGTCTATACCATAAAATACTCCCCGACAATAACCGTATTCACGGAAAATTCATCGGCCTCAAAAACCCTTATAAAATGGCAATAATCAACCGACGGATCTGGTTCCTGGCTGTTTTGCTTGTCCTGGGAATCACAACGGGTATTTGCCCGCAAGCGAAAGCGGAGGATTCCGATCTCAGCCACGACATCGGCCTGACCATGGGCTGGTGGTCTGACCAGTTCGCCAGTCTCATTTCTTTCTGCGGAAGTTCTGAAATGAATGCCTCGGCAAAAGCCCTACCGGTGAAAGGGCTGGAACTTGGTTTTTCCGGGAACATTGCCATTACAAACACTGACGCAAACGCCTTTAAGCGGCTTGATTATTATGTTTTTGAGCGCGGAGGCAACCCGCCCTTCACTTCGCTGGCCCTGCCCTCATCTTTCCTTTATATCAAATACGGACTTCCGGGTGGCTATGACGTGGGGCTGAAATCCGGAGGGCTGTCACTGAGAACCACGGATAATTCATTGCTGCTGTCGAATAATGTCACCGGCGCTGAACTGCGCATGCAGCTGTTCGAGCAGAAAACCGACGGGTTTGATTTCCTCGGCTCGATAGCCGTGAATTCGATCAGCGGGAAGATCGAATTTAACGGTTCGTCATCCGGGAGCGATGTCTTTACCGAGTTTAACGGCACGACTACCTATAACCGCACCTATAATTCGAATAACCGTATTAATGTCAACTGGAATTTTGCCTCGATAAACCTTAAAGGTATCGCAAGCAGGCGGTTTTCATGGTTTGCGCCTTTTGCAGGGCTCCAGGCAGATATCAACATGGGGAAAACAAACGGGGAAATGTCATATGCAATGACCAACATCCATTTGACGCAAACCGACAACCCGCTTAACACCCGCACTGCTCCAAATGATGAGATGTCCGGCGCCAGCTCTTCCTCCATCCCGCAGGTCAACCTGAGGATCCTTTACGGGTTTGATCTTCTCTTCGGCGACTTTAAAATATGGTTTTCCGGTGAATCCGCAGACATCAATGCCTCTGCCGCCCTCGGCCTCCGCTACCAATTTTAGGGGACGGAGTCAGTTTGTCAGTCTTATTGACAAATAGCTTAAGAAAATGGTAAAAATATATTATGCCTAGACACAGAAGAATTGATATTCCAGGGGCAGTATACCATGTAATTGCACGGGGATTGGAACGAAGAGAAATATTCAAAGACGATCAGGATCGCAAAGAATTTCTGCGGCGCCTTTCAGAAGGACTGAAACAAACAGGCTGCAAGTGTTATGGTTGGGTTTTGATGCCCAACCATTTTCATTTATTGATAAGAACCGGGACTAAATCATTAAGCGAATTAATGCGCAAATTGCTCACCGGATACGCGGTTTATTTCAACACCAGATACGAAAGGAGCGGATATTTATATCAAAACAGGTATAAATCAATACTTTGCCAGGAAGACAATTATTTGTTGGAGCTGGTCAGGTATATTCATCTGAACCCGCTCAGGGCCAGGCTGGTAAAAGATATCAGCGAACTTAATGAATACAAATGGAGCGGGCATCAGGCATTGCTTGGAGCTGCGATACATGTTTTTCAGACGACAGGAGAAATATTGGAGCATTTCGATTCAAACAGAACGGAAGCAGTAAAAAAGTATCTGGCTTTCATTGACGAAGCGAAAGACACGGGCAAACGCAGAGATTTATCCGGCGGCGGGTTAAAACGAAGCCTGGCCGGGTGGGACAGCATAAAGGAATTAAAGGAGAATTGGCGCGGAGATGAACGACTGCTAGGCGATGTCGATTTCGTAAATGAAGTATTGAAAATTTCGGAAGAAAACCTGAAAAAGAAAGAGAAATTGAAAAAAGATGGCTGGGATATCAATAGGGTGATAAAATTATCTTGCAATTTGATGGGAATCGATGAGGCAAATATATTAAAATTCAGCCGCAAGGATAAAGCATCTCAGGCTAGAAGCCTGGCGGCTTTCTGGCTAAATAGGGACTTGGGAATTAATATGGCAGAGATAGGCCGGTATTTTGGAATAACCAAACAATCGGTAAGTGGTGCAGTAAGGCGCGGAGAAAGGCTGGCAGAAAAGAGCGGTTATAAGCTGACAAACTGACTCCGTCCCCTAAATTATGCAATTTGAACAAGTATACCAGGAAAACAAGGAAAAAATCTTCAGGCTTTGCTTCAAGTATACCGGCAGCGGCGCGGAGGCGGAGGATATAACCCAGGAGGCCTTCATCCGGGCGTACAAGAATTTCGAAAATTTCAGGAATGAGGCCGGCATTTTTTCCTGGCTTTACCGGATAGCCATAAACCTCTGCAACGAAAAAAACCGCGCGCGCAGGCGGCACAGGGAGCGCAACATCGAGGTTGTTTCAATCGATGCCCCAAGGCTCGGAGCAGGCGACGCCGAAAACCGCCAGCAGCAGTTTGCCGACAATTCCGAGCCGAAACTGGTGGATTCGCTCATAGAAAAAGAAATGCAGGAGCTTGTGCGCAGGGAAACCGCGAAACTGCCCGAAAAATACAGCGAAGTGATCATACTTAAGGAACTGGAAGATATGCCATACGATGAAATCGCAAAAATCCTCAATATCCCGGTGGATACAGTGGGCGTGCGCTTGATCCGCGGCAGGAAATTGCTTAAGAACAACCTGAAAAGATACACAAGGGACTTGTAGAAACGCTGATGAAAAAAAGTGTTATTTGAGTTCGAATATTTTGAATTTTGTGCTTGAGGCAGGCAATAATCTAAAGTTTGTTGACATATAATCGGAAAAAACCCTGTCGTTGTTGAATTCATTTATTCTTGTTGTTGAGAAATATTCGGCGCCTTTTTTTCGGTATTTTTCGATTAGTTCAGGTGATTGCTGGTCGGGAGTGATATGCCAGCCCTTTCTTTTTGAATAATAGATTACTTCGGGCAAATCGTAATCCGATACTACAATCAAGCCCTGTTTTTCCGTTGTTGAATCAATTATTCTGCCCGATTCAAAATATTCCTTCTGCATGCAGCCCCGCATTCTGTGCATTAGTTTCCCTGCGGAAATTGGAATCATACAAAACAATAAAAATAAAATCAGGATTGACGATGGTTTTTTATACAGTCCCGGTTGTGCCGTAAGATCCCGGAAGAAAAAGTCAAGGTATTTGCCGATGAAAAAACACACAGGTACAACCATGGGGAACTGGTAATACTCATGCGGGAAGTTGCCGCCGGCTATCAGGAAAAAGTAAATTATTATTGCTATAAACCACCAGCGAAAAACCTTTTCGCTTTCCAACACTGGTTTGCGTATATACCCCATAATAAAAAATACGGCACCGGAAAATACAAGCCAATTCTCAGTTATATGCTGTAGAAAAACCCTTGAATACCAGTGCGGATTGAGCCACCATTTTATATTTCCCCAGCGATCCCGGGCATTCCATATATGGCCAAAAAGTTCGGGGTTCAGGTTTTTGTGCCAGAAAGCAAACCAATAGACCGGGAATATCAGGGACAGGGCGATAAACAATAAAAAAGGATAAATCTGCAGAAGCTTAGTTTTTTTAATGCCGCTATTATCCTTGAAAAAAAGGTAGCCCAAGGGAAGCAGCAGGTAAAGAGTGAAGGGTTTTATTAGAATATCCAGGGTAAAAAACACGGCTGCGAAGAGAAAATAAATAATATTCCTTTTTTGGGCCCATTTATCAAAGAAATAAACCGTGCCTATCGAACAAAACATCATCATCGATTCAGGCATAAAGGCCTGGCTGTAAAAGATATTCAGGGGCAGGAATAAATAGAATATCAGCGACCACCTGGCGGTGCTTTCGCTTGAATATTTCCTGAAAAGAAAAAAAACAAGAATTGAGGATAAAAGATAAAATGCTATCGATATTGCCTTGCCGAGCGCATCATGCATGCCCCAAATCTTATATAGCAGCGCTACAATGAAGGGATATACGGGGAACTCGCTTGCAACATACCCGCTATCGTTGCCGTTATAATCAACTTCCGGATACATTATTTTGTACCCATGCAAATAAAAGTTATTTGCTATCATGGCGGTAAATGTCTGCCGCCAGGAATGAGCATCGACAAGAGGCGTATTAAGATTTATAAGCCTCACTGCCAATCCCATGGCCAGTATTATCAACAAGAATGTTTTTGTTTTTACTTTCAAACTATTGTGCCCCCAAATTGTGCCTGCAAAATATTATAGCATACTTTAACCAGGATTGTGAATGAAAAAAGGTTGAGGGATAAATCGAATTCTTGACATAAAGAAAACATATATAATATAATCAGTCCGTGGGTACAATGAGGTATTACCGAATACTATAAATCAATGATTGCAAAATGAGACTGGAGGTCAGGTACCCCATATCCTTCCAAGCGGATAGCATGGGGTATTAAAGGGGAAAAAATGCTAAATGAAGTCCTGAACAAGGTTGTCGAGAAGAACCCGGGGGAAACGGAATTCATCCAAGCCGCGGGGGAAGTGCTGGAATCGCTCCAGCCGACGGTCAAGAAACACCCTGAATTCTCGAAAGTAAAAGTTTATGAAAGAATGGTGGAACCCGACAGGGTCATCATGTTCAGGGTACCCTGGGTTGACGACAAGGGCGAAGTGCAGGTAAACAGGGGTTTTAGGGTGCAGTTCAATAATGCCATCGGGCCCTACAAGGGCGGCCTGAGATTCCATCCCAGCGTTAACCTGAGCATCATCAAGTTCCTGGGCTTCGAGCAGATTTTCAAGAATTCCCTTACCACGCTCCCGATGGGCGGCGGCAAAGGCGGAAGTGATTTCGACCCGAAAGGAAAATCGGACAATGAGGTAATGAGGTTCTGCCACTCCTTCATGCGCGAACTCTTCAGGCACATCGGCCCGGACACGGATGTCCCCGCCGGCGACATAGGCGTGGGCGGCAGGGAGATCGGGTATATGTACGGTTATTACAAAAAAATCACGAACGTGCATACAGGGGTTCTTACTGGAAAGGCCATTGAATGGGGCGGGAGCCTGGTGAGGTCTCAGGCAACAGGTTACGGGGTCACATATTTTGCCGCCGAAATGCTTTCCACCCGGGGCAAGGATTTCAAGGGCAAGGATGTCGCTGTAAGCGGTTCGGGAAATGTAGCCCAGTACAACATAGAAAAAGTAACGGAACTTGGCGGCCGGGTGATTTCAGCTTCCGATTCATGCGGCACGGTTATTGATGAAAAAGGTTTTGACAGGGCCAAGCTGGCTTCGCTGATGGAATATAAAAATGTAAAAAGATGCAGGATAAAGGAATACGCGGACAAACATTCGCTGAAATACTTCGCTAACAAAAGCGTCTGGCAGGTCATTAGGGAACAGGGCATAAAGGCGGACATCGCTTTCCCGGACGCCACCCAGAATGAAATTACCGGCGATGACGCCAGGGCGCTCGTTAAAAACGGGTGCATATGCGTTGCCGAGGGGGCAAACATGCCCTCAACTGCTGAAGCGATAAAAGTATTTCTGGGGCATAAAATACTTTTCGGCCCCGGAAAAGCGGCAAACGCGGGCGGCGTCGCCACCTCAGGCCTGGAAATGAGCCAGAACAGCGGAAGAATATCGTGGACCAGGGAAGAAGTTGACGCGCGGTTGCTCAATATCATGAAAAGCATACACAAATCCTGCCTGGATGCCTCGGAAGCGTACGGCGCGAAGGGCAATTACGTGGTAGGGGCGAATATAGCGGGTTTCCTGAAGGTCGCAAAAGCGATGCTGGCTTACGGGATTGTCTGACCGTCTGCTGCCTGTGTTATTTCACTTCGTACAAACACAAATTATCAAGCTGCGCGGTTAACCTGACAGCGTTCAGGTCAGGTTTTACAGAAGCGTCAAGCGGCAGGTAGCCCTTGCGGCCGTACTTGTTCAGCCAGGCCCTTGCGCTGTCGAAATTTTCCACCTTAAGTTTATCCAGCGAATACTCATTGGCCCTGTTTTCGGAAGAAGGCAGCGGCGTGTATAAAGTTTCCCTCCAGGCGATATAAGGCGCCCAGTAATCCCATACAAGCAGCACCCCGCCTTCAGGCGTATTTTTTCCCATCCATTCATAACCGGCGGCGTCCTTTGGGGCGAAACGGTCAGGTCCGCACTGGTTTTTTATCGCGGGCGAACCGTACATGACCATTGCCGCTACAATTAAGGCAAAACTTCCTTTAAACTTTATTTTTTCAAGAACCTTGTATAAGCACACCGCGGAAAATATTGAAAGCGGGTACGCCATGTCCGTCAGGAACCTTGAAGGCGTGAACGCCGTGAAATTTTCCTTGAAAATCAGCATCGTGAACGCCCTGTAAACATAATCAAGGCAGAAATATACAGCCAAAAGCTCCGCCGCCCAGTAAACAAGGAAAAACCTCCCGGCTTCACCCATACGTTTCTCACGGAAAACAAGATAAATGCCTGTAATAGCAAGCGCAGACAAAAGCATCCCCACATTTTTCAGCGCGGTGTGCGGCAGGATCATCGGCTCGTCGAAATACTTCAGCGCGGTTGTTGATGTGATAGTGCCAACTTTTGAAATGAACGGCAGCAGCGGGATGAAGGACAGGACAAGAGACAATAGCGTGATAAAAATAAATGCGCTTGATGTCTTATCAAGTTTTCCGGAGCGGATAAGGCCCAGCAGCGCGTAGAAAGAGAACAGGGAGATTATCACCACTGCGCTCAAATGGTGCGTGAGGTACACGGCGGACAGCAATATGCTTCCTATAAGAATGTTTTTTACCCTGCCCGTGCCGGCCGGTTGTTTGAGCACCAACAAAAGAATAACCAGCAGGAAAAGCATGCCGAACATGTTAGGCAGCCCGCCCCAGTTGTAATAATCCACGCTTCCCCAGTTGGCAAGGAAAGAATACGAAACAAAACTCAGAACGCTGATTTTACGGTTATCAGTAAAATACAACGCGAGGCAGTAAATTCCCAGCGCGGCCAGCACCGCGAGGAAAGGGTAAAACAGTTTGAACGCCTGGTGCACAGGTATCCCGGTGAACTTTGAAACCAGCGCCAGCAGGATGTGGCTGCCCATAGTGTAATTCATGGCTGAGGGTTCAAACGGCATCCAGTTGTCAGGAAGGATACCTGTTATCAGTAGTTTTTGGGCTATTATGCAGTGGAAAGACGGGTCCCACCCGCGGGGAAACTGTGTATAAAACAGCGGTATAAGCCTGGAAACAAAGACAACCAGGCAAAGAAAGATAAGCGGAAAGGATGACGCGCCGGGCAGCTTGAAAGACGGTTTGCTTTTCAGCGCGGACAGGAACAGGGAGATAGAAACAACGTATTGCGCGCCCAGGACGTAAACGAAATAATTTATGCGGGCAAGCCCGGCCATGCAGGCGAAGTAACCGGTGAAAATCGCCAGCGCCAGCCCCAGCGTGTTCCCGAGCAGGAATATCTCCTTGAGCTCCCTGTCCCTGAACAGGCAATAAGCCAGCATTATCCCGGGCATTACAAGAATAGTATAAACGCCAAGGAAAGAAAATATATATTTTAATTCCATTGTAGTTGCCGATTCATCGGCTATTTTGAATTAAATATTGTGTCCCCGAATTGGAAACAGTGAAGTACCGAGTGCCGGAACTGAACAGCTCGGCGCACAGGAATACCGCAATGGGGGCGAGGTGGATCAAAAGCCGGGAAATGGTGGTCTTGATCAGTATTTGCGGTTCCCAGGGGGTTATCACATAGATTATTACATAGAGGCAGAGGTGCGCCAGGAACAACACGTTCAGAAATACAAGAGGTTTTTGAAGCAGGTGCTCAATGTTGAAAAGCGCGAGAACCACAAGGATTATCCAGAGTATGTTCCAGCTTTTAAAATCGGCGAATTCCGTGACAAATGACGAAAGTATCAGGGGAATCCTTGGTAAATTACCGATAATTACCTGCAAATTGAGCTGCGAAAAATAATCTTCCTGTATCACGGTTATATTCCTGCGGAAAATGAGCCAGGGGGATATGATCAGAAGCACGGCCGCCGTATAATAAAATAATTGGCGCAGTTTGTAGGGCTTCTTCAGTTCTTTCCGGTCAGCGCCGTGCAAAGCCGGAACGCCCTCCCTGCTTTTAGAGAAAAAGAAACCCGCCAGAACCGCCAGGTTTATCAGGAGCAGGGCCATCCCTTCGTTCTTTGCGAACACGCACAGCGCTGAAAATACCGCTGAAAGCGCCAGGTGTTCACTGCGGCCTTCCTTGATAAACAGGTATAGGTAAGCAGCCATGGGAAAGTAGTAAAATGCCAGCGGCAGGTCCGAGTAACCGGAAACCGATTCGTTCAAAAGAGCGGGAAGAGTCGCGAAAAGCGCGGTGAAGAAAAGGGCATGGTTGCGCGCGATGGACTTGCTCATCAGCGAATACACGAATAACAGCAGGAAAAAATAGTAGGAAAAGAAAATCAGCCGCGCAAGCCTGTCGTCAACGTGCCCGATGGCCGTATAGATATACGCCTGCATGAACGGCACCATAAGCGGGTAGTCAGGGTGCGAATAACTTTTTGTCGGGTCAGTGAAATAACCGGCGCTTTTTATGGATTCATAATATATTATTTTTGCCTTATAGCTCCATATGGCGACAGCGTCCCAGTCTTTCATCGGCAGGGCGAGCGCGTCAACCAGGGTCAGGGCGATGTTGAAAATGATCACCAGGATTAAAAACACCTCAACAAACCCGAACTTCTGCGTCTTTTTTTTCATGAGAACAAGCGACAGCTTGCGTTTATGCAGTTTTTTCGCGGAAAAAATGTAGAGCAGGACGATATTAACGAACAAGGCAATGTAAAACAATTTCGTGGTGAGGTGGATGCCGTACCAGGAGGCGATGAACATTTCCAGGAACACCAGCCCGGTTCCCAGGCCGAAAGAAACCGCATAGAGTTCCGCCTTGAGCGTGATCTTGTCGCCGGTGATAAGGACCGTCAGCATGAACCCGGCGGCAAGAAGCAAAAAGATGGCAAGATATGCGATAATCAGGTTCATAAGTTATTTTACTTTTACTATTTTGGATAATCTTGGCACTATAACATAGGAAATATTGTTTTTCAGGCAGAATTCCTCTGTCAGGTTCACGGGTTTGTTGTTTGAAAGCCCGTCAATCTTTTTGTCCGGCTCGTTCACCAGCACTTTCCGCGGGTATAAATAGTACGAGCCGTAGTAATATTCAAAAATACTGTCGGAAACCAAAAAAACAACCGCATTTTCCGGTATCTGCGCCTTGCAGGACTGGATAAACTTGTAAAAATCTCCGTATAGCAGCGTTCTTTTCTGTTCATCGTCCATTGATTTTGTAATACTGAGTTCCTGTTTGATGGTCTGTATCCTGGCGGGCAGGCCCACGCAGAAAAAAATGAGCCAAGTAATGAAAACCAAAGGGGAAATTATCTTTAATATTTTATTCATGATTTAAATTGTTCAACTGGCGCAGGCACAAGAGCCAGAAAATGACCAGGACGTAAAACTGGACGGATAACACAAGTATGGGAATCCCCTGCATGAAAACCGCGAATACATCCCAGTCGTATTTCCTGTGGATTATGGGCACGTAAGTGGCCAGGACGGCGTAGCAGAAAATCATTATACTCGTGTCGCGCGCGGCCCGCTCGTCAATTTTGTTCTTGGAAAGGTAATACTTTAACAGGTATGAGAACGGTATGAGCAGAAAAACAAAATGATGGGTGTCGGTTATCCTTGAAAGCAGGAGCATTATGACGATAAGGATCGAGAACTCGTATTTGTACCTTTCATCGCCGCGGTTCAGTTTCTGGCGGGTGGCTTTTGCGGTGAAAAACAGCACAAGGGCGGTAGTGGAATAGACAAACAGGTCCTTGAGGAAGTTGTTGTGGATCCATCCCGCGGTGAACTGGCTGGAGGTGAATATCCTTGAGAAAAACCCGGTTATGCACTGGTGGTCGGGGTATGAATCCAGCGCCTGGAACGGCAGAATGTGCAGGAAATACTGTTTCTGGGTCTGGAAATCGACCACCAGCAGAGACAGCAGGCCCATCACGGAAAGCATCGCAAAAAGTATCCCGGAATACCTGTATTCCTTCTTCCATAGGAAATAAAGCAGGAAAAATATGGGGAATATCTTGAAATAGATCACCAGCGACAGGAAAAATGCGGAGCGGATATCGTTGCCTTTCTGGAAATGGTAAAAGAACAGGCAGAAAAACGCAAGCAGGAAAAATTCGCTCTGCCCCATATAAAAACAGAGAAAGGAAGGGTAATAATTAAAGAACATGAAGAACATAATGATCTTTTCAAGCCGTGGCAGAGAGGGGCCGAGGTTTCGCAGTAACAGCAGAAAAGAAATCAGCACGAACGCCTGCGTGAGCAGCAGCATTATAAACTTCGCGGTATTGTATTCAAACAGGCTCAGTGGCGCGAAAACAATGCCCGGCACGGCGGGGTACATAAACATCAAACTGCTTTTGTCCGGGCCATACGAGAGGAACTCGTCGTATATCTTGTTAGCGTTGCCGTCGACTATCTTTTTGCCGGCGTTGTAGATAAGCTCGTAATCGTAGGTTTTGCTCAGGTACTGCCCGAAAATGCCGTTTGAAATGTAGTTGAACGCGGTGAAAAACAACAGCAGGCAAACCAGCACCTGCAGGTACCTTGCGTTATTCAGGCTCATCTTGGAAGTATCTATGAGATTGGATATGTCCAGGTATGCTTCCAGGTTCTTGGTAAGTTTTTTGAACATAAAAACGATTGTCATTCCCGCGAAAGCGGGAATCTATATTGTTTTGTAGTTGCCGATTCATCGGCGATTTTACGGGTTAATCTTGTACTCTACCGGCCATTTGCCTTCGGCTTTTATCTCGCCGAATATCACTCCGACCGCGGCTTCCAATGTGGAAGGCGACGGGCCGAAAATAACCACGCAGGTGTCTATCTCGTCCGGTATGCTCAGCTTGTAGGGGGTATCGGCTAAAACAACGACTTTTTTGTTCTTGTTCGCGGCTATCTCTTTCACCATGGCGGCGTTGGAGGTGCCGTTCTTGAAATAGTTCGTTACAATTATAGTATCAAACTCTTCTGTAAGGCGCTTGACCGCCGCCTTGTCGGCTTCGTCCGGCTTGAAACCGATTTCCAGCAGGCGGGTGTTCTTGTTGCGCTGCAGGCATTTCTTAAAAAGCAGGCTGGGGTGCCAGTAAACGTCGTTGGCGGTAGTGAGCATCTGCTCTATCACCAGCGTCTTGCCGTCTTTTGGCAGGGGCAGGATCTTTTTCCTGTCGCGGGCAACTATCGTGGAGCGCTGGGCAACCTTCTGGGCAAGCGCGGCTATTTTTTTGTCTTTAGCGGCTTCATCCGGGTCGGCGCTGGAAACTTTGCCGTTCTTGAACAACCCGTAGGCATGCTTCATGCTGAGTATCCTGTAAACCTTGTCATCCAGGTCTTTTTCGCTTATCTTTCCTTCTTCAACATACTTCTTTATCGCGTTGAAGGTCTCGGGCACAAGCTGGTTTTCGGCTTTCATCAGCACAAGGTCCGCGCCTGCGGCCAGCGCCATCGCGCAGCCGTTGGGGATGCCGCCGTATCTGCTCGCTATGCTGTACATCGTCATGCTGTCGGTGGTTACTACGCCTTCAAAGCCCATCTGCTCCCTTAAAAGCCCGGTGATGATTGGTTTTGATAAAGTCGCTAGGTCTTTTTCATCAAATGCCGGGAATATGCTGTGCGCCAGCATTATTGAAGGAAGCAGGTTGAGTTTTATCAGTTCGCGGTAGGGAAGCAGATCCCTTTTCAGCATTGTGTCTTTGTCCACGTTGACCTGCTGGACTTCAAAATGCGCGCCGCTGGCGGTGTCACCCACGCCGGGGAAATGCTTTCCGGTGGCGATTATCCCTCCGTCCTTGAAGCCTTTGCATTCCTGTATCGCATATTCGGTGACAACATCCACATTGTCGGAGTATGCGCGGGTGTTTATCTCCGGATTATCCGGGTTCACGTTGATATCAAGCAGGGGGGAATGTATCCAGTTGAAACCCACGGGGCCGCACTGTTTGCATTTAGCGCGCGCCACTTCGTAAGCGATTTTCGGGTCGTCGACAGCAACCAGGCCCATCTGCTTGGGGAACATAGCCACGCCGCCGAAGTTATAATTTACCCTGGCTCCGCCTTCCTGGTCGATGCAGAAGTGAAGCGGGATGCCGCCGGGGCGCTTCATCGCGAGGTCCTGCAGTTCCATCAGTATGTCCCTGTATTGCGCCGGGGTTACGTATGGGGCGTAGTTGAAACTTTTCTTGTAGCCCTTGATATTGTCTATTTTTACCAGCACTTCGCCGGTCTTTGGGTCAACGTAGTCGCGGAAAAGCCGGGTGGAAGGGGTGAGCCGGAGCCCGCCGCAGTGGTACTTGGTAACCTGGTCATAAATATCCGGTGTTATCATGGTGCCGGTAAAGCCAAGCGTCAGCGTAGCGCCGACCTTCTGGTCCAGCGTCATTTTTGAGATAAGATCCTTCACGAACTTGTTTGTTTTTTCCATGTTGTGGCCTCTCTGTAGTTGCCCATTTATGGGCGGTGTTTTTGTGTCTGTATTATGGCTATGTATCGGGTATTTTACATATTTATTGCCCCCCGGTCAATTGAAGGAATTCTGAAAATTGAATGTTGTATACTAATACCTAATTATGTATAATTTTATTGATGAAAAACGGGGCAAATAACAACCAAAACAGGGAAGATTTCAGGGATTTTATTGAACTGCTGAACAAGCACAAAGTTGATTATTGCATAACCGGGGCTTATGCCGTGACGTTTTATTCGGAACCCAGGGCTACAAGGGATATCGATTTTTACATCGCGCATACAAAAGGAAATTCAGAGAAAGTTGCCGCCGCGATCAGGGAATTCGCCGGCTTGCGGATTGACGAAGGTTATTTTGACACCGAAAAGACGGTTATATTGCGCATAGGGGTTGAACCTAACCAAATAGAACTTCTCAACGGCCTGACCGGCTTGAAAGACAGCGAGATAATGAAACACCGCATCAGGGGAAAATACGGCGACCTGACAGCGTATTATATTGGAATTGATGAACTTATTAAAAATAAGGAAATATTAAGTAAATTGCCGCGCCGGGGAAGAAAGCAGGGTTCTGATTCAACGGATTACAAAACATTAAAAGCCGCGAAAAGCAAAAAGGGTAAGTAATATGGCGAGGGTTAGAAAAGTAACAGTAAAATATTTCAGTTCATTTGAAGAAGCAGACAAAGCTTCACTGGAAGAATCGCTCGCTATGACACCCGGGCAAAGAATAAATGCGCTAAATATGATAAGAAGAAGGATCTTCGCCCTTAAAGGCATAAAAGCAGACAATTCGGTAAAAAAAGTCATTTCCTACGGAAAAAGATAACCCACCTGCTACGATTTTTTGTTGTCACCTGCCTTGAAAATCCATCCCAAAAGCGGTAGAATGATTATCAGTGTTAGCCGTTGTAAGTCAAGTTAGTCGAACCTGACATCGGTTCGTCTGACACCGGTATACAATAATGAGAAAAAAAGAAGATAAGAATACCAGATATTTTATCGATTTAGATTTAAAAACACGAAGAATCATTAATTGGGATTACGGCCAAAGGGACATGTTGGCACAAAAACTGGAAGAACCTTTTCATAAGAGAATATTTATAACAAAAGGACAATACAATAAGCTTGAGAAGAAATAATAATTGAGTATTGTGTCCCCGGAATAAAAAAACCGCAGTGATGAAGCTGCGGTTTTTTGTGTTTTTGGGGGTAGGGTTTGATAAATCAAACCGCTACTATATCGTTGTCACCTTGAAGGTGGTTTCTTTGTCTACCTGGACCGGGATGTAGGAAGCGGGGCCGGCATAAACCTTCTTGCCGCCGCTTGTCACGCAGACCGGTTTGCCTTTGTTGCCGCCTATCATTATCCAGGTGGCCGTGGGCGCCGGGTTTTTAAGAGTGAATTCCAGTTCCTTGCCGAGCGTGATCTTCGCGATATCCACGCCTGCGCCGAGCAGGAAAAGCCCCTGGTTCAAAAGCAGCTGCTGGAGCGGGTTTGAATGCTGTGTCTGCACCTGGTCGTTGAAATCGCCGTCGTTGAAGCTTATTCTTTCACTGGTGGCGCCGAAGCCGATGTTGGCGTCGGAATTTGTCCACTGGTGGTATGTGAGGTTGTTTAGGAAGTTCAGAAGCGAAGCGTATCCTCTCGGGTCGCCGGTGGCCTTGTAGTAGTTGTGAAGGCCCAGCGCAGGGTCGAACCGGTTGTGGCCGGTGTTGTAATCCTGCATGTAATGGCGGCTTGAGCCCGTGGGGAAAGTACCGCGGTTCTTCATCTTTCCGCCTGAAGGCCTGGTCAGGTGGTTAGCGTGCCTGTCTATGCCGGTGTCGTAGGAATGCTGGAAACTTAAAAGCGCCCTGAATGACTTTTCCGCAGGCGCCTTGGCTTCAGCGAAGCCAGCCATCACGAATTCGCCCAGTATCGCAAGTATCCATCCAAGCCCCTGGCTGTTGGCGCTGTAAGTATCGTAACCGTGGAAGCGCCAGTTGTTCTTTTCAACGTGCATCAGCAGGTGGTCAAGCAAACGTTTTGCGTCTTTTTTTCTTTCAGCGTTACCTGTGAGCTGCCAGCAGATGAGGTGCGATATAGCCGCGAATGCCGACGGCACCGCGTAGTCGCCCTTGTATTCCAGGGAATGCCTGTCGAGGCAGGGTTTGCCGTCGGGTTTGAACCCGAAGGGTATGCCGCCGTCCTTGAACTCTATGCGTTTCAGGTAATCGCAGTTGGTTTCTATCATCTTGAGAAGTTTGTCGTTCTTTGCGTGTTTTTCAAGCAATATTTTGCCGAAGAAATAATTTGTGATGCCGCAGTCCGGCGTGTAGAGGTTATCGCTGGCAAAGCGGTCGCAGAAACGGTCTTCGTCAACCAGGTATCCGTTCCACCAGGCGCCTTTTACGGGGCCTTCCTTTATCATATAGCCGCCGTCCTTGAATTCAACGGTGGCTTTTACGATCTCGTCCGCTTTCTTTTTTGCCCATTCCTCGCCGGTCAGGTAAAGGGTGTAGGCAAGCAGGCAGTTCGCGCTTCCGCCCCAAGATAATTCGCAGAGCCGTGACTTTCTTGACTTGGCTTCCGTGTCGCGGAAAAATCCCTTGAACGGGTGCGCTCCGCAGGGAAGCATTAAACCTTTTAGCACTCTGTGATAGCCGCGGTGGAAAAATCCCATGCCGTCGCCCAGTTCAACGAAAAGTTCCGGGCGTTTCATGAATACGCGCCAGTTGTCCAGGTACCTGTCGAAATCGTAGCGCGGGTACTGGATTCCCGGGTCCGGCGGTGCGAACTTGTCGGCTTTTTCAAGCAGGACCGGGTCCCAAACGTCATCGTTGCCCAGTTCTACGCGCCAGCTTCCGGCGACTTCCGTGCCGAAATCAAGCTCCGTGAGGGCGCCCAGCATACCTTCCGGGTATGAGAACACCATTCCCTGGTGCGATGACAGTATGGACTTGGGTTCTTTGACTATGTAGTGCTTTATCATTGTGAACTGGCGGTAAAGCGAGCGGAAAAACCTGGGGTAGATCACCAGGCTTTTGCCGTCCTGGTTCCATCCGGAATAAGGCCCGGGCATCAGGCGCACCCTTTCGGAAGGCGTCTGGCAGTCAAGGCAGAACATCACGAAACCCATGTTGGATGTTTTCGGGTATGTTACGCTGACTTTCACGTTGATGTCTATGTTGTTGCCGTCAACCGGGAAAAACTGGATGTACCCCTTGGCTTTCGGGTGAGTTAGCTCGATTTCTATGTAAGGATTTTCGGGGCAGTCGTTGATGACTCTCGCGCGGGATGCGATCATTTCCACATTTTTTCCTTCAATGGCGTCCGTGCCTGATACCGGCGGCATGGCGCCCTCTGGTTTCAGGATTATTTTCCCGAAGTAGCGGGTCTTTCCCATCAGAAGGCCGTCGTTGTAGACTTCAAGGCCCATGGTTTGGGAATCGTTAAGGGTGAAATGCAGTTTGTACGACTTGCCGATTAGGTCAACTGACTTATCATCGCTTTTAATCTGGTATTGCATTGGTGTTTCCTCCGGTCATTTATTCGGATTGAAAGGAGACCTTTCAATGATGCCTTTCTCAAGTGCCTTGTTTTTCAGGATTTCATTGGGGCCATAAAAACCCTTGCTGATCCTGGTAAGCGTGTAAGAAATAGTATGCGGCATAAGGAAAGTTCCCGGGTCTGTCGTTGAAGAACAGCCGATCTGGCAGAAATCTCCGGCAACTACGCCCATTTTCGGGGTGCCGATGTCGTATGATTTGCCGCCAAGCCGGAAAACAAGGTTTGTTCTCTTGTCAGCGTCTTTCAAGCCCTCATAAATGCCGAGGTTCGCCGCAGTGACCTGGTTGCCGAAATGCGACATATAGCCGCAGATGCTATCTCCCAGGTATGACGGGTGGGGGAAGTTGCCCTTGTCCAGTATGAGCACGTTCTTCAGCTCGCCCCTGATAACAGCGCCGTCGCCGATTATAACGTTGCCGCGCAGGTACGCGCCTTCACGGACGCTGGTTTTCTTGCCTATGATGGTGGGCCCTTTCAAGCCGGCGCTTGCTTCAATAACCGCGCCTTCATCTATGAAAATATCGCCTTCATCCAGGTAGATGTCGCTTCCGAATACTACCGCGTTTTTGGAAACGTATAGCTTACCAGCTTTTCCAGCGTCTTTTGACCCGAAAATGCACGATGGGGAGAAAACCGCGCCTTCTTCAAGTATTACTTCAAAATGGCCGTGGGTGTTGATCTTGTCAAAGCTCTTCTGGACTTTCAGCACCGGGTTCTTTTTCAGGTTTTCGCTTATGGTGTCGGCGATCCATTTCTTCGAATAACTGCCTATTTTGCCTATAACGCTGACCACTGAATTCACGCCTTCGCCCGTTAGAAGCGCTTCGTGCTTGAACGGGTGCGCCTTGAGGTCGAAATAACTTTCAACCCTCATTTCCTTGGGTACATCTTCCTTCTTTAAGTCTTTTACTTTGAGTACTTCCATGTCAGCTCCCTCCGTTTATTTTTTTATTTTTTCAAGCACTTTTTTGTGCAGTTCTTCGTTTGTTGAGACCAGCACGTCGAACATCCCGTGCACGTTGTCCACGCAGTTGACCTTGTTGCCGTTGAAATCCGTCACCACCGCTCCCGCCTGCTCGGCTATGTAAATGCCGGAAAACACGTCAACGAACGGCTGCTTGGTGGCGAAGTAAACGTCAATTTTTCCTTCCGCCACGTCAACAAAGCCGTAAGGCCCGCCGTTGGGGATGAAAAACTTGAAATTCTTGACGACTTCCCTGTAATTGTCTATCAAAGGAAGCAGAAATTTTCCCGGCTTGAGCGCGTAGGATTCCAGGCTGGCGTCCTTGAGCTCTGTAACATTTTTCCTGCCCATCTTTTCCCTGTACGCGGCGTCAAGTTTGAATTTGTGCACGATATTGTCGCCTTCAAGCACCGAGCCGAAAGCGCCTTTTTCATTGGCGAAGGTGAGCGTTTTCATTATACAGTCGCCCACTGCGCTGGTAAGCGGCTTGATGTTTTTGTCATAAAAAGCAAGGGAGCTGTACCAGAAATCCGGTATGCCTTTCTTGAACAGGATGCTCCCGTCAAAGGGGTCGGCCACGACATATTGCAGTTCGCCGGGCTTGTCCTTGTTGATCTCAAGGCGTTCAACTTCTTCGGAAAGCAGGACGTAGGGCTTGTTTTTCGCTTCCAGTCTGCGCCGGAACCCGTTTTCCGTGTCCTTGTCAACCTTGAAAATGTCGGGGTCCCAGGTTTTGTATTCCTCAGCCATCCTTTTTTCAACTATCTCGCCGCCGATGTTTTTTCTTTTTAGTTCTTCAACCGTGTCCAGCGCCTCGGCGACCATCGCCAGGTTGAACGCTGTAAGTTCGCCTTCTTTTGCAAAATTCTTCAGCCGTTTTTCAAAAATGTCCATTTAATCGCTCCTTTTTAAATATCCTTTTATTTCCCTAAGGTTTCTTTTTCCGCTTTTTTCAGGAAAGAAATTTCTTTCGTGATCGTTTCAAGGCAGAATTTCTGGTGTTCCTCTTCTTTCATCGTTTCCTTCAATCCGCCTATGGTTATGTTTTCCGATGAGATGTAGCCCTTGTAGTTGATTTTGTCCAGCGCGGTGAAAATATTGGTCCAGTTTGCCATGCCATCGCCCAAAACCATCCATTTTCTGCCCCATTTTCCCTTGTCGTCCTTAACGAACATTACATCTTTGGCGTGCACGTGCGCGACGTAGGGCCCCAGCAGGTCGAACGCAAAGGCCTCGTAACCTTCAACTATCATATTCGCGGGGTCGTAAAGCGCGCCGACAACTTCAGGCGGGTAATCCTTTATCAGCGAATAAAGCGCGCTGGCTGACGGGGTTATTGATTCATGGTGAAGCTCAAACACCAGTTTTACCTTGTGCTGTTTGAGGACAGGCACGAGTTTTTCAATGGTGTCCTTGGCTTCCTTGTAGAGTTTGTTGTAGGCGGTGTTGGATTTTTCATACCAGAGCATGCCCAGGCGCAGGGACGGCGCGCCCATGGCCGCGGTGGCGGCTATAAGGCTTTTGCTCAGGTCCAGCTCGGTAATCTTTGTGTATGTGGCGACGTTGGAAATCCCGAGCCCGGCGTCGGCTGTGAGTTTCTTTATGTAAGCCGCGTTTTTTTCAAGCTCTTCCGGCTTGAAATGGAATGCCTCGTGTACTCTCCATTCTACGCCGTCAAGGCCCATTTTTTTGAACTCCTGCACGATTCTTTCCGGCTTAAGTGTCGGAAGGCTGACTGTGAAAACTGAATACTTCATGTTCTCTCCTTGTGGATACCCCATTCTACTCGCTAGGAAGAGTATGGGGTAATCCTCCTATAAATTTTTAAATATTTACTAAATTATCAATATATATACATTAATTTATGGAAATAATCAACTAATGCTACCTTATTGGTTTTTGGGCGTATTCAGCTTATAGTCCGAGTAGGTTTCCTCTATCTCGATGCGTTTGTCGGCAAGGGTGAAAATAAACGTTATTTTCAGCGTTATTTCCATCCGGAATTTTGCGGGCAGCCAGTATCCATCCACCGGGGCCATAGACATACTCATTTTCATGGCTTTTATGACAGGCGGTAGGACCGCGGGGACAAAATCCATCCCGAGCACGCTGAAATCCTTCTTTGAGATGTATGCTTTACCCTCAATAAATGTTTCCTTCTTTTCTTTAGGGGTAAAACTTACAACCCAGGCGCTCCGGCCTTCAAATTCCGTTTCGCCTGAAAGGGCATGGGCGTACGAATCCTTCATTGAAGGGCTGAAGGGTGACTTGGACTGCCTCCTGTCGGTGCGTTTCTGCCTTTTCTTGGTTTCTTTGTCCAGTTCATTCGCGGTTAGTGCCTTGCCGTCTATTTCCATAGAGGAATATTTTTCAATTAATATATCCGGCTGTTTCTGGTAGACAACCCTCGAGCTGTTTATCTTTTTTTCGGTTTTGCCTTCGGTATTTTTCTGCAGGAAGGCGGTGTTGGCGGTGAAATTCATGTCAACGACGCCTTTCTCTATTTTTTCCTGCCGCAGCCCCGCCTGTTTCAGGATGTGGTCAAGGCTGGTTTCAGCAGGGTAAGCGTTTACAAAAGAAATGGCGGCAAAAATCACAGCGGTTAAAAGTTTTTTCATTTGTGTAAGCGGAATTCCCGGGTTTTCTAGACCTTTCCGTCGAGGGGGGCGGCTTTTTTCAGGGCTTCGATCATCCGCGGAAGCACGTCAAGCGGGAAAGCTATGCCCCTGCCAGGAGCAAACTCCCCGGCCTTCAGGTAAAATTGGCGGATATGCACAAGATTTTTATTATCGTATTTAGCGCTGTAGGTTCTTAACTGCGATTTTTTATCGCTTTTAAGCTCCACGTCCACCAGCGCTTCAGGGTTGGCAATCAGTTTCTCAAACGCCTGGATAAGTTTCGGGATGTGCTTGAAGGAAATCCATATGCCTTTCTTTGTCGGTTTTGGTTCGGGCTGGTTCGGGAAATAAAAATAGATCCTGATGTCCACCAGGTTGTTGCGCAGGGCGGAAACCCATATCTCCTCAAGCTTGTTCTTTACGACTTTGTCGACAAGCGTCGAGTTCATGTAAATGCCGCGATCCTCAGTAAAACTTTTGCTCCTCACCCAAGCCACGTGAAACTCCTTTTTACCTCAATTCTGCTCCCGGGTTCTTTCCGTAATTTATTTTTACCGGCATACCGTCCTTCAAAATGGACATTCTTGCCGCTTCAACCACAAGCTCGTTGATATAGCTGTTGGCAGGTGTGGCAATCAACCCGTTTTCATCGATTTCTTTTATTATTTCCTGCCGTTTTTTCAGAGATTTGTCTTCAGAAAGCCCGGCAACTTCGCCCTCTATCCTTATCATCGCGTTTATTGATGCGGCCACGGATTCATAACCATATCCGATTGGCTTGAACCCTTTGCCTTCCCAGCTCACAAGCTTGTAGAAATCCGGGTTTATGAAATTAAAGTGCGAGCCCGCGCACCCTATGCCTTCCAGGTAGCAGTGGCTCACTCCGCGGAACTGATCGTCGTGCTTGATGAGCCCGGATTTGCCCTTGCCTTCAAAAAACATTGACAGGCACTGCTCGTTGCTGCCCGCGCCCTCATCGGGGTAGCCCAGGCCGTCGATTACCGAAAGTATCGCGCCGTTCTCGAATTTCACTCTGCCATTGGCCCACATGTACCCAACATTTCCGTTGGGGAACTTCCCCTTGACGCCGGACACATTGACCTCAACGGGTTTCAGGCCGGTGATGAAATATGTCAGGTCCACGTAGTGGCAGCCGACGTAAACGAAGGGGTCGGTATTCTCGCAGGTGAACCAGTTCTGAAAATTGGAGGAGCGGTAATAGTACGGTTCTATCATCTTGGCTTCGCCCATAACAAATTCGCCGAAATGTCCCAGTTTGTACCCGCGTTTTGCCATCAGTGCCCTGCGGTCGAACCTTTTATGGTATTCAACACCCACGAAAAGCCCTTTTTCAAGGGCAATTTTCTCGATTTCTATGTCCTGCTGGTATTTTAAAACAAGCGGCTTCACGCAAAGCACATGCTGGTTGTTTTTCAGAGCTTCCATCACCACTTCGTAGTGGAACTGGTCCGGCATCGCCACTATTACCGCCTGCCTGGGTGCCATTTTAGAGAGCACTTCCTTATAAAGAGCGGGGAAATTCTTCTTGGGGTCTTCGGTCAGAGCAGGATAAGCGTTGAAATCCTGTTCCGGGAAGGCGTCGAGTATTTCCTTGTTTTCTTTAAGCGCTTTCAAGGGGGGTGAATTAAGCGCGCAGATGTTTATGTCCTTCACCAGCCCGGTTCTCTGCATGTGGTAAACCGACGGCAGGATGAGGTCGTTTGTTATCATCCCTCCGCCGACTATCGTTACATCCACGGGTTTCGTGGGCTTGTTGTTTTGGTTCATAAAACCTCCAAACTTTAAATTATTGACCCTAATTATAGCAAATTCCCGGTATTTTGTTGATTTTTTGCTAGCAGGGTGGGGAGTTTTCCTTTTTTTGGTGTCTAAATATATAGGGAAGCCCTGGGCCGGCAGATTCATCCATAGACACATCAATAGATTCATCTTGACTTTTTACCACACTAGTGATAATATAGGGCAGTTAAAATGGGCAACATTACCATGGGTTGGGATCGAACGAGAAATATTGAATAGAAAATAATTTAAGGAGAGAAAAAATGATTAGGAACTGTTTTGTTAAAGGTTTTAAAGTGCTGTTACTCTTGTTAGTTGTTTGTTTGTCCAACTTATATGCGCAAGATGCCTTAAATAGAGAAATGATTAGTGTTCAAGGAAGATTAACAGACTCAAGTGGAGCTAACAAAAAGGACGGAGATTATTCTCTGACGTTCAAATTGTTTACTGTTGAATCAGGCGGCGCGTCTATTTGGAATGAGACAATGCCGTCTGTACCATGTAAAAATGGAATATTTAATGTTTATTTGGGTAAAAGCAATCAGAATAAAATTGATGGACATTTTAAGGGCCAGGATAACCTTTGGTTAGAAATAACCATTGAAAGCGGGCCGGATGTTTTCGCATCGGAAACACTTTTGCCAAGACAACAACTTGTAAGCGTAGGTTATGCTATGAGGGCTCAAAATGCGGATACGGCAACAGAAGCCACTCATGCTGCTGCTGCAAATAATGCAGATACTGTAACGAATGGCGTTTAAGTGGTGAAAATAATTGGTTGTTTGGTCAACCCAATGCAAGCGGCTTACTTTCAAACCCTGCCATGATGATTACCCCATCAGGAAAGGTCAGTATAGGGATTACAGGAACCCCAGCAGAGAAATTTGAAATAAATGGCGGGGCAGATTATGTAAAAACCGTTATCAGAACAACGAATCCCGGTGCTCATTCAGCTGTATTAAGGTTGCAAAATAGCGCTGGGGCATATAATGATGTTATGGAAATAGGCCATGGCGCAGGAGAAACAACTTTCAAAAATGGTGCGGGCACAAACATAATGAAATTAAACGCAACAAATGGAAATGTTGGTATTGGAATAGCAGGAACGCCAACAGAGAGACTTGAAGTAGCAGGCAATGTTAAAGCAACCAACGTTCAAGCAACCGGAAATGTTGATATTGGTGGTTCATTAACAACAACATCCGGGTTTGGATTAATGAAAATATATAGTACTACATCGGATAATTGGGCTTCCGAACTTACTATTACAATACCAGCAAACGCAGCTCCCAACGGAATGCTCATAACAGCCCATGCTTATATTACAAATCAAGTCGGTCAGTGGGAAGATGAAAATATTTATCAAGAAGTATATATAGATACACACATGCTTGGGCATTTAAATCAAACTATATTTGCTGGTGCTACTGGACCTGATACCGTTGTAAAAATGGAAGGTGACTATTCTAGGCCATTTTATCTTGCAAGTTCAAATTATGCATCGACATTAGTTCATACAATAAAAATGCCAGCTTTAAAATCAAGCAAAAATATAAGTTTAGACTTACCATCATCTATATACGGATC
>MGVM01000088.1:8806-12299 GCA_001800495.1 Elusimicrobia bacterium RIFOXYB2_FULL_48_7 | reverse complement strand
CCTTGGTAGTTATTATCTATTAATAAAGTAAATAATAACGAGATTTAATAATGAGTAAATATTCAGTCATGATTCTTTTTTTGCTAACGCTAACTGGGACTTCTTTTGGTGATGATAATTCAATTATTGTTTCTTCCGAAGCCATGTCTACAGACCAAACATTAAATATTTCAACGATGGCTCCTGTTGTTTTAAAACATGAATATGATAAGGAGATCCAGGGATTGTTAGAAGATCTAAAAAACAACAAAATTAATGCAAATATAGCCATTTACTACATTGAAAAAACAATAATCAAAGAAGCTCCGCAGGATGAATATCTTACCCATTTACTACAAGCACTGAAAGATAACCTGAAAAAAGGCAAAAAGGAAGGCAAAATCCGGCGAATCGAAAACAATCTTGTTGAAATAGACAAGGGCTCAATACATAAGGTGAGGGAAAGAGATATTTATAAGGTTTATGACAGAACTACCGGTGTATATAAAGGGAAACTTGAAGTTCAAGCCATGGCAGATGCTGTTTCAATTGGTAAAACTTACAATTCGAATATTTTGTCGATGAACAAGGATGATACAATAAAGTATTATGGTCAAAGAAAAGTATTCGGTTTGGGTGTTGTCCTTGGTGGATCTAGTTTAAATACTAATCAAAATAAAGTTTATGATTTTGAAAATAGTGCAAACTTGTCTGGAGGAGGACTACTGTGGGAGTGGACATTCCCAAACGGGTGGAGTATTCAATGGCTTTTAGGCGAATATTCATTTAAAAGTTTCCAACTAGAATACTCGCATTACGATCGAGTTTTTCAAGAAGTGAATAAACAATACGAAATAAAATTTGACACTCCAATTGTTTTAAAGAAAAACTTGACATCTTGAGTTTGTAAAATAAACTGTGTAAACGGCTATAATCTTATATATAATAATTTAACAGGAGGAGATTATGGCCGAGATCAGAGACGAAATTTTAGAAGAGCTGTTGAAAGAGTACAAGAAACCGGAAGATTTGCTAGGCAAGAGCGGGATTTTCAAAGAGCTGCAAAAGCGGCTGCTTGAAAAAGCGATGCAAGGGGAGCTGACAAATCATCTTGGGTACGAGAAGAACGGGAAGAAAGTCAGCGACAACGCCCGCAACGGCAAGACGCCAAAGAAACTAAAGACAGAGCAAGGGATCATTGAAATAGAAACACCACGTGACCGGGACGGTAGTTTCTTCCTTACTGTCGCCCTATTTAGGTTTTGGGGTGTGTTATTTTAATAATAGTTTTTATAGCGATACAAAAATACATGATAATGCTGCTAATACTACGTCAGAATATGAGGATAAAAAAGAACTTAAATATGCAATGCCCTTTCCTTCATTTGGGTTTGATTTATTTCCTACAAGCTTAGTACATGTAACTTTTGATGCTAAATATATTTATCCTTTAATACCGCTTAGAGGTGGAACGGAAGACCATACATGGAGCGGTTGGATATTTTCAGCAGGAATGACAACAAACTGGTAAATAATGAACCTCTGATTGATATGTCATGTGAGCACTTAAAACAGTTATATAAAGAAGTTGATTGTTTTAATTAAAGTAACGGTATAAAACATGAAGAGCTTTGATTTAGTATGTTGGGGTCAGGTCTTTGCAATTGACAATTGATTTCTTAAGTTTTCAATATAAATCACTACTCAAAATAGAATTCAAAACTACCGATTTTCTAGACAAATAGAGGGGTCATAATGGCTATTTTACAATGGATTGTTTGGTGTTTAGCATGCTTTTTTTCCTTGGGGGCTATATGGCATATAAGGAATGAAGCTAAAAACCATAGCCCTATTCATATTATTTCAATACTCCAGATACTGTTGTATTTATTGGCTTTAATCGTCTTTTTTCAGTCATCTTGGAGTAAATTTCATCTTTTATGGATTATTCCTTCGTCTTTTATTTTAAGTTTTTTAGGTTTTATTATTCTTCAAATACCTTTGCTGGGAACTTTATTACGAGTTATTATTCTTTTTTTGGGTAGAATTATACTTTTTGATACTGGTGGTACCATCGCTTTTGTTCCAGGTGGGAAATAGTTTCATGAACCCCAAACAACAAAAAATATATACTGACGTTAACAACTATTTTAATAACATATTAAGATTGAAAAACTCAGATGAGTTCCAAAAATATCTGGAATTCCTAAAGCGAGTACCTTTCCAAGCTCCATTTAATAATACCCTGGTCTTTGTTCAAAACCCAAGTTTAAACTACTATGCTACTGAAGCCCAGTGGAAAGAATTTGGTAGAACAATCAAACCAAATGCAAGACCAGAAGTCATATTAATGATTTTTGGGCCTGTTGAATTCGTCTTTGGGCTTGAAGATACTGAAGGGAGGGAAATAACCAGCGATTCAATTTTAAACTGGTGGAAAGAAAGTGATGGCAAATTTGATGAAAACGTATTTCATAATACCGTATCTAGTTGTGCCAAAATAGGACTTTCTGTAAAAATACCCGAACCTTCAAAATATTTCAACCAGGCATCTTCCATTCAAACAAAAGGATTAGCTGGAATTGAAACCTCGGAAATATATTTAAACCCTTCCTATAAAGGCAATCCTACTTATGAATCATATGGCGTTTTGTTGCACGAAATAGCCCATGAACTATTGGGGCATTGCGGAGAAAGAAAGTATAAGGACAAAAAAGGCAATACCAAACTACTGATTCATAATAGAAGCAATTTAACTAAAGACATTGCAGAAATAGAGGCTGAGTTGACTGCATGGATAGTTTTTGGCAAATTTGGCATAGAAAAACAGTCGGAAGTGTATTTGGCAAATTATGTGATGGGCAAGATGTCTGCAGAAATGTTTGACATGGTGCTTATCACCAAAGTATCTGGAATGATATTTTCAATGTCAAAGAAAGACTGGAAACCAAGGATACCTACGCAAAGAGAAAAATTGCGTGATAATCTCCGTAAAAATATCAAGATATTAAAAAACCATTTGGCAAAGGTAAGGGCAAATAACTATGAGTAATCCAAGGAATAGGACCGTCACCCTTGAAGAAGCCATAATTTTGTCAGTAAAAGCCCATAAAGGACAAAAAGACAAAATTGATATTTAGGGTACGTGGCTGATAGTGTTGACAGATTTAATAAATGATGATTTCTCCGACTTCTGTCAGAAATCTTGACTACAAATATAAGCTAAGAAGTACTGACTTTCTCCACAAATCCAAATAGAAGGGGCGGTAATCAATGGAAAATACTAGTTCAGGTTTACGCAACAGCCGGGTGGAAACGGTGTTCTATCTGACCCTGCTCGTGACGGTTGTGCAGGCCGGGTTCATCCTGTGGGATTTGGCGGCTATGCTGCCCGGGTTTGGAGCGCTCGTGGGGTTGAAAGAGCCGAACAAGATACAAACGTCAAGTTTAATGAGCAACCTTTACCTGGCATTACTGGGCATATACGCCGGTTACAAGGAATTCCTGCGCTGGA
>MGVM01000088.1:0-8787 GCA_001800495.1 Elusimicrobia bacterium RIFOXYB2_FULL_48_7 | reverse complement strand
GGAAGTGCCCGAAGAACAGGTAAAACGGTTCAGAAGAGGCGAGCTGATTGTTACTTTCTGGGTCGTATTGGCGGTTATCGGGCTCAGTATCTGGCAGTTGCGGCTGATTGAACGGATGCCGAACGAACTTTTCAGGACCGCGTTGCAGGCATTGGGGATAATGTTCGGCACTTACGCGTCAAAAGGGCTGTACGGGAAAGCAAAAAAGAAATCTGCTGAAACGGTTATGGCGGAAAGCGATGCCAGGCAGAAGGTTATAGGATATATAAAAGCAAAAGGGAGCATAGACAGCGAAGAATGCCGGAAGGAATGCGGATTGGACAGGGGCAGGGCTTACCGGCTGCTGGAAAAGCTTGAAAAAGAAGGTTTGATTAAGAGTGAAGGCGTAAAAAAGGGAGCAAAATACGTTCTTCCTGTTGTTTAATGGCGTGCATAAACGTGCATATCCGTGTAAAACCCGCGCATAAGCGCGCATAAAGCGCGCAAAACCGTGTAAATAAAGAATTTTTCCGACTGAAGATATGCACGCGCGGATTTATGCACGATATTAAGGACAATATCTATTTAGCTTTAATGACCGGCAGCGCCTTCGGCCCCGGCGCTTGACCTTGATAAATTGTTTTGTTACGGCTCACCTTGACTTTTTACCGCACTAATGATAACATTAACGTAGTTAATCACGCCAATTAATGTTGGTATTAAGATGTGATGACAGTTTGAATATTATCAAACAAAAGATGAAAAATACAATTTTATTAACATTTTCATTTTTGTTCCTCTGCAGCATTTCTTCATTTGCCGCAGGTTCAGTCAATATAGTTTCCAATCCAAGCGGTTCCGATATATACCTGGATGGCATTAATACCGGACAGGTTACCCCGTACACTTTTTCTGATATCACTTCTATCTACAATCCTCATATCATTGTCATAAGGAAAACAGGAAGTATTGCCGCCGCCCCAAGAACTTTTACCGTAGTAAACAATTCTACGGGAACCGTTTCAATCGATTTTTCTTCCGAACAATCCGGCTCAGCCCTGATAACTTCAACTCCAAGCGGTTCCAGTATTTACATAGACGGCATTAATACCGGGCAGGTGACGCCTTACACTTTTTCTTCAATGGGAGTAAATGGCCCTCACACATTAATATTGAGGAAATCCGGATATTCTGCCCCGGGGACCCAATCATTTTACACGTCTTCCGGTTCTACAACTACTGTTTCAGTTGATTTTTCTTCCGAACAATCCGGCTCAGCCTATGTTTATTCCAATGTGGCCGGAGCATCCATATACCTGGATGGGATTGATACAGGGATGGCGACTCCTTATACTTTCAGCGACCTCGCTTCAGCTACTTACGGGGGGAATAGAAACCATACCGTAACAATTAGAAAAACAGGCTGGGGTAAGCCCGGAACAAAAAACATTCAAACTTCTCCTTCAAGTACTTTATGGGTATACTTAGATTTGGAAGACATCACTCCGCCCACAGGGACGCCTAACGTACCCGTAAGTAACAGTAATTATTCACAATCTACAACAATTTCGTTCACTTGGAGTTCTGGAACCTTATGTGACCTTGAAACCGGGATTTCAGGGTATAATTTACAGGTAAGCACAACACCCGGAGGCAAAGAAAAGTTAGATGCTTATATGAGCGGCTTTTTAACATGGAGCATTACCGGATGTACACAAGGAAAAACATATTATGCCAGGGTCAGGGCAGCGAACGGATCAGGCCTGTATTCAGACTATTCCAGTAATTCCACCGGAATTACTATTGATACCACAACCCCAACCATTCCCGGGATTGTCCGGGACGGCACCGGTGCAGATGTCGGATATACGAGTTCTTCATCAACTTTGTCAGCGAACTGGAGCACCGGGTTGGACCTGGAAAGCGGAATCACCAGGTACTGGTATGCAATAGGCACTACGCCGGGAGCGACTAATGTTTTAGCCTGGACAAACAACGGAACCGCTATAAGCGCGACAAAGGACAACCTGAATCTAGCAAGCGAGCAGGTTTACTATTTTTCTGTGACTGCTGAAAATGGCTCCGGGTTGTTGAGCCCCGCAAAAAATTCCAACGGCCAGACGGTTGATTTGACCCCTCCCAGCGCCATCATGGATATCCGCGACGGTCTTGGCACAGATGCAGATTACACCAACAGCGTTGCAGAATTATCGGCAAACTGGAACGCCAGCACTGACAGCGGAAGCGGATTAATGAGGTATTGGTATGCTATCGGCACTTCTGCGGGTGCAACAGATATACAGGCCTGGACAGACAACGGCTCTGCCGTTAATGCCACAAAAAGCGGATTATCCCTGATAAACAACGCAAAATACTATTTTTCCATTCAAGTCGAAGATATTGCCGGGAACAAAAATACCCCCACAAGCTCAAACGGCCAGATTGTGGACTCAGACGCCTTGATCATGAGCCAAAGCGCTGCTACCGTTGACAACTGGTGCTATAAAACAACAGCCGCCGGGACAGTGGAAGTATTCATTCCCGCGGGGACTTTTTCTATCAGCAGTGTTGTTACAATAAATGAAAACCCGGTTTCCACGGTTATAAGCCAGGCAAATTCGAAAATAGAAACAAGTGATTCCCGGATACTCGCGCCTTCAGCGCTCTCAAACAGCATATATGACATCAGTTCTACAAAAATGTTTAACGGCGGGCGCAAAGCAAGGATAACAATCCCATACCCGGCGGGGTTTTCACCGTCATTGATAAAAGACTTAAGAATAGCCTGCCTTAATACGGTAACAGCGGAATGGAGTATCCAGGAATCTGAAGTATCAATTACCAGCAGGGCTGTATCAGCCTGGGTGGCTCATTTTTCCATATACAGGCTGGTTGTTACAGCCGCTTTTGCCAACGATTTATCCGGCGCGATTGTTTACCCGAATCCTTACAGGCCGTCAGCAACGGTTAAAACTATAACCTTTAAAGGATTAACCAGCGGCTCCAATATTAAAATCTATGATTTAAGCGGAAAATTAGTTTTTGATTCCCCGGTTATTTCTACCGGGAGATATGAATGGCCGGTAGTAAACAGCTCGGGTGATAACGTCACGAGCGGAATTTACATTTACAGAATTCATGACAATTACCAGGCAGTGTCCGGAAAAATCTCAATAATCAGGTAAAGTGCTATTTATGCGAAGAAAGGCGCTCATTATTTTGCTGGTTGGATTGCCGCTTATGGTTTTCTTTTCATTGCCTGATTTATATGCAGGCAACCCGGGAACTGCCGGCCTGCAGTTTTTACAGATAGCTCCCGGGGCCAGGCCAACCGGCATGGGAGAGGCTTTTTGTGCCATTTCTGACGACTCCAACGCGATATTCTGGAACCCGGCAGGCTTATCGCAAATACAAAAGAAAGAAGTTTCATTTTTATATAATCAATGGATAGAAAATATTCAACTCAGTTACCTGACGCTGGTGATCCCATTCGAATCTAACGTAATAGGAATATCGGTTGAATATTTATCGATCGGAGACATACAGGGGCGCGATGAATACGGAAACACAACTAATGTTTTTTCTCCTTATGACCTGTCAGCCGGCATCTCTTTCTCAAAACCTGTTTCCAGCAATATGCTGCTGGGCGCGGCTTTTAAGGCGATTACCGAAGCAAACGACAACGTGCAATCAAGCGGTTTTGCGGTGGATCTAAGCGCGTTATATTTTTGCGGCATCAAGAAAAACATTGCCCTCGGGCTGAATATCCAGAATTTAGGCCCGGAAATGACTTATGCGCATGAAACAGTACCCTTACCCCTTAATATCAAAATAGGCGCAAGTTATAAACCTAACGATACACTGGCCTTAGCTTACGATATTAACCAGCCCAATGATGCCGGCACAAAAATGAACATGGGCGCAGAATTGTTGTCATTGAAACCCCTGATAATCAGGGCCGGTTACGGCATCGGCTATGATTTACCCGCTTCCTATGCCGGAATAGGCCTTGTCCTTAACAATCTTAAATTAGACTACGGTTTCCGTACAACCGGCTCTCACCAAATTTCCCTCTCTGCAAGTTTTTAACATGACAAACTCCCTGCTTAATTTTTCTAACAAGGCCGTTAAAACCTTGATTCTGTCTCTCTTGTCGCTCCCATTTATCGCTTACTCAAAGTACAATTACGACATATTCGGCCTGCCCAAGGAGACATTATTCCAGTTTCTGGTTTTGTTGATATGGATATTCTGGTTAATTAAAATAATTGCTGAAAAAAAGGTTGTCCTGGTTAAGTCGAAAGTTAATGTTTTCGCGCTGTTTTTTTTAGGCATAAACGCTGTTTCCATTCTTTGGACCGGCAATTTTCACCTTAGTTCGGTCGCTTCGCAAAAACTGGTGTTTTATGTTTTGCTTTATTTTATCGCCGCTAACCTTATAGATGAAGAGGCACAATTGAATTCAATATTGATAATTTTAATATCAACAGCTTGTTTTGAATCGATTTATGGATTGCTTCAATTCCTGAAAATAGACCCGGTTTTTCAATCTGGACTGGCAGGCAGGAGAAGGATAATCGGGACCTTCGGTTACCATAATTTTGTTTCCGAATACCTTATTTTAATCATTCCTGTAATGTTCGCCTGCTGTTTTTTAAAAATACGAAGATACCTGAAAATACTTCTCTACTGTGCTATCGTGGTTTCATTGTTGTGCGTTATTCTCACTCAAACAAGGAGCACCTGGATTGCTTTAATTTGTTCGATAACCATTTTTTCAATTGTTCTTGGTAAAAGATCTTTAAAAACCAGGTATAAGAAGTTTGTGCTTTCATTGCTTTGCGCAGTGTTTATTACCGCGGCGTTTGCCTTTATATTCAGCTCAAATTACGCCGTCAAGTCAAAGAAAGACTCAATAAAAAGCAGGCTCCTGATATATGAATCTGCTCTGTTAATGATTAAGGACAGGCCTTTGCTGGGCGCCGGTGCAGGCACCTTCGAATTCAATTATTCCGATTACCTCAGCAAGGTAATGAAAAACAGGCAATACACTATTTTTGTTGAAGAAGTGACTAGCGCTCATAATGAATACCTGCAAACCTGGACAGAAACTGGAATTTTGGGATTAATTATATATTTATGCTTATTTTATTTCTTTTTCAGGGAAGGAAATTCTCTTTATGCGGCATTAAATACCAATCAGCAGAAACACTCAATCTTGTTGTTGTCTTTTATGTCGGCGATAATAGGATTTCTTGTTGATAGTATATTTAGTTTTCCCCTGCATATTGCGCCTGCAGCTATAACAATGTGGTTTTTACTCGGACTGTCTGCTTCCCTGAAAAACCTTCAATCAGGGGAACCTGGCAAACAATACCACATGGCGTATGATTTGAACCCTAAAATAACCGGTTTGCTTGGCATAATAACCATTTGCCTGGTTATTTTCTTTTCGAATACCTTTAAAACTTTCCTGGCTGATTATTACTGGGACAAGGCTGACTGCGCGGCGGTAAATTCGGACTGGAATGAATCGGTTTCCAATTACAGGAAAGCGCTCCGGCTGGATGAGGACAACGGAAAACTCCATTTCTTTTACGGTTCAATGTTATTGAACATGGGAGAAATTGATAAAGGCATAGAGGAACTAAATATTGCGCAAAAAAACTTCAAGGACCATCATTTATATAATAACCTGGGAAGAGCTTGCCTCGAAAAGAAGGATTATTTGAAAGCCGAGCATTATTATAAGCTGGCAGCTGAAACAAAAACTTTCTATATCTCGGACTTAAATAACCTGGCGGCAGTCTATATTGACAAAAAAGAGTTAGATAAAGCGATCGAGGTACTAAAAGAAACCGTTCGTATAAGAACAGCCCTATGGGCCGGCGAAGTAAGCATTAATGACGAAAGGTTTATTATGATAGACGTAAACCTGGGGCTGGCTTATTTCAAAAAAGGAATGCTCAAGGAAGCAGAAAACACTTTCATAAATGCTCTCACATTTGCTTCTGAACCTGAAAAAATAACTGTTTTAAACAGCCTGGGGCTTGTATATATGCAGATGGATAAAACCAATGAAGCTATAAAGTGTTTTAATAAAATCCTCCTGGCTGATAAAAACAACATCCAGGCATATAACAATCTAGGCAGCGCCTATTATAAAATAAACAAATATGCTTTAGCGGCCAAATACTGGAAACAAAGCTTGTCTATCGACCCAAATAATGAAGTTGCCCTTCACAATATTTCAAAACTAAAACTATCTCCCAAAAAGTAATTTGAGAGCATATGGTCCCGGCATTTTGTTGACTTTTCGCTTAACAAGGATTATAATTCCCCTGTATGAACTACGATTTTGACAAAATACTGAACCGGAAAAATACCAACTGCCTCAAGTGGGATTTCCTTAAAGAAAGGTTCGGCGCTGATAATCTCCTGCCGCTGTGGATAGCGGACATGGATTTCAGGGCGCCGGAACCGGTACTCTCGGCCATCAGGAAAACCGCCGGGCAGGGCACCTTCGGCTATTCCGGCAGGCCGCAGGCGTTCTATTCTTCCATTATCAGCTGGATGAAAAAGCGCCACGGGGTAAAAATAGACCCCGAATGGATAGTGGTTGTCCCGGGAGTGCTTGCCGGAATGTGCACTGCGATAAGGGCTTTTACCAAGCCGGGCGACAAGATAATAATACAGACGCCGGTTTATCCGCCTTTTTCATCAATTGTCACAACTAACAACAGGAAACTGGTGATCAACCGGCTGAAAATCAGGAACGGGCGCTGTGAAATGGACCTCGCTGCGCTCGAAAAACAGATAGACAAAAGGACAAAAATGCTTTTCCTGTGCAGCCCGGATAATCCCGTCGGAAGAGTGTGGGAAAAACAGGAGCTGGAAAAGCTCTCGCGCATATGCCTGAAAAACAATATCCTTGTGATCTCAGATGAGATCCATTCCGATATTATTTTCAAGGGCCATAAGCATGTTCCGTTCCTGTCGCTTTCGGCCGAAACCGCGAAAAATTCTATCACCTGCCTGTCACCCGGCAAGACCTTCAGCCTGGCGGGCCTTTATATCTCGGCGATTATAATCCCTGATGCAAAACTCAGGAAGGAATTTTACCGGGAGGTTGAAGCGGCGAAAATCGAGGCCTCCGAACCTTTCGCCATCACTGCTTTTGAGGCTGCCTACAGCCATGGCGAAAAATGGCTTGAAGCCGCGCTTGAATACCTGGAAAAAAACGCGGATTTCCTTGTTGATTTCGTAAGCAAAAGGATGCCGGCGCTTGAAGTAATAAAACCCGAGGGCACATTTCTTGCCTGGATCAACTTCAACAAGGTATCAAAAAACCCCGATACAATACGCAACCTGCTGGTAAAGAAAGCAAAAGTAGCTTTAATGACCGGTTCCAATTTCGGCCCCGGCGGTGATGGTTACTACCGGCTCAATTTTGCCTGCCCCAGAAGTATCCTGAAAACCTGCCTGGAACGCATAGAAAAAGTATTTTAATTCCCCTTGATTTTTGGCGTTTTCGTGTTATACTTATGTTAGAAACATAAGGAATATAAGAAATATAAGAAACACGGAGACCCGCCATGAAATTTTCCAAACCAGATTTACAGAGTCACATCCCTCTTTACCGGCAAATAGCAAATGACATCAGGCAAAAGATCACCAGCAACGAGATCCGCCCGGGGGATAAACTTCCGTGCGAGGAAGAATTATGCAAGACCCTCGAAGTGAGTGTCCTCACCCTCAGGAACGCGCTTGCCATACTTTCCAAAGAAGGCTACATTCTCAGGCGCCAGAACCATGGGACCGTGGTCGTAAGCGCCAGCCCCGATAACAAAATCGACCTCAAAAAGCGCAACGAGATTGGTTTTGTACTGTGCCCAGCTAAGGTGTCAAAAGAACAGAAAAACCCTTATGCCAACACCCGCGTGCACGGCATTGTCACTGGCATCGAGGAAAAATTAAGGGAAAGAAAACTGCATATGATCTATACCATGGCTGATCATGAGTCCAATTTTTCCCTGGACGGGAAGGAAAAAGACCTGGCAGGCATGATAATCACCGGCGAGATCACTTCCAGGACGATCAAGTCAGCCCAGAAAACAGGCCTTCCTTTTGTCCTGGTGGGCGACCCAATAAGCAAGCCGGCCGACTGCCCCTCCGGGAAAATCCACGTCATCTCGGATGACGACCGCCAGATTGTCTACGCCGCTGTTAAATACCTGGTCAAGCTGGGCCACAGGGACATCGCGTATATAAACAGCCACCTGGATAAGTATGAATGGCACGCTCACCAGCTTGAAGGTTACAAACAGGCGCTGAAAGAGGCGAATATTTCCCTGAACAGGGATTTATTGATGGAAACCGGAAAACATGTTTCCGAGGAAGCATACTCCGTAGTCAAACAATTCATGAAAAAAGCGGTTCCTTTTACTGCCTTGGTCGGCATAAGCAATGACCTGTGCCTGGGCGCCGCCCGGGCAATACGGGAAGAAAACAAAAGGATCCCGGAAGATATAAGCATGATAACCTGCGACGGGGCCACGGACTTCACCACCACGGGCATTGACTCCATAGAACCGGGCCGGGCCGCGGTGAAAGTGCTCCTGGAGCTGATAGAAAACCCCGGGGCCAATAATGTCAGGGTGACGATTCCCTCCTGTTTAGTTGAAAGAAATTCATGCAGGAAAATAAACGCTCCGGATTTTGCCGTACGCCTGAAAAATTTTGTCCCGGCGGCCGCGACCGCGGGCGCGGGTAAATGAAGGGAGCCATGAATATGAAATCGATCAAATT
>MGVM01000087.1 GCA_001800495.1 Elusimicrobia bacterium RIFOXYB2_FULL_48_7 | reverse complement strand
TAAAAAAGCCGGCGCGCAGATTATTGGCGGCGCGAAGGAACTCTACGATAGATCCGACGTCATTTTAAAAGTCCAGCCCCCGGTGAAAAATGAAGAACTGGGAAAACACGAAGCCGAGCTCATCCGCGAAGGCGCGGTTTATATCGGTTTTATTTCGCCTTTCACAAACGCGGAAACAATAAAAACATTTGTCTCGCGCAATATAACGGGCTTTTCAATGGAAATGGTCCCGCGTATCACTCGGGCGCAGAGCATGGACGCCCTCAGCGCCATGGCGACTGTCACCGGCTACAAGGCGGTGCTTCTCGCGGCCGGGCGCATTTCAAAAATGTTCCCGCTGTTAATGACGGCGGCAGGCACTATCCCGGCGGCCAATGTGCTGGTCCTCGGTGCCGGCGTCGCGGGCCTGCAGGCGATCGCGACAGCCAAGCGCCTCGGCGCCAGGGTAGAGGCCTTCGACCCGCGCCCGGCGGTAAAAGAACAGGTAAAAAGCGTTGGCGCGGCATTCGTGGAAATGGAAATGCCGAAAGATACCGAAACCGCCGGCGGTTACGCCAAGGAACTTTCCGCTGAATTCCTTAAAAAAGAACAGGAAGCCATTGCCGGCCGCCTTCCGAAAATGGACATGGTGATAAGCACCGCGCAGGTGTTCGGCAAAAAAGCCCCGGTGCTGATAACCGGCGATATGCTGAAGCTTATGAAACCCGGTTCCGTGATAGTGGACATGGCCGCAGGGCAGGGCGGCAATTGCGAAATGACCCAGGCCGATAAAATGATCGAGCACGGAAATGTAACTATTATCGGCACAACGAACATTGCTGCGCTCCTGCCGGTTGACGCCAGCCAGCTTTATTCCAGGACCCTGCTCAATTTATTCCGCCTGCTGTACCCTAAACCGGACTCTCAGCCCGACTTCAGCGATGAGATCATCAAGGGCTGCTGCGTCACCCGCCAACAGATGCCCGGGGTTTGATAAAACCCGCAATTTGTTATAAAATGTACCCGTGATTTCCGTGATAATCCCCGTCTTTAACGATGAGAAAAACCTTGCCGCCTGTCTGGGGTCTATTTTTGCCTGCGACTACGGCAAGCCGTTCGAGGTTGTGATCTACGACGACTGCTCAACGGACGGTTCGGCGAAGGTAGCGGAGGGCTTCGGGTGCAGGGTGGTGAAGTCGGACGTGAACCGCGGCCCCGGCGTCGGCAGGAACCTCGCCGCGAAGGAAGCCAAAGGCGACGTATTCGCTTTTACCGACAGCGACTGCGTGGTGCCGAAAGATTATCTCTCCGTCATAGATGACATATTCAGCGACCCAAAGATCCTTGCCGCCGCGGGCAAGTATTCCGTCAGCCTGAACCCGCAGTTCGTGTCCAAATACCGGATGTACGAGTCGTCATTCCACATTTTCAGGGAAAGGGTTTTCGTGAACCATTCCAGCTCCAACAACCTGCTGTGCTGTAAGGATACGTTTTTCAAGTCCGGCGGGTTCGGCGACAGGCGCATAGCCGAAGACATGGTATTCGGCGGCAACCTTTACAAGATTGGCGTGGACATACTGCTTGTCCCGGAGCTGACGGTGTCCCATTTCTGCAAGACAAAGATAAGCGAATACCTTAAACAGCAGTACACCTGGCTCAAGAACATACTCGAAGTGAATATAAAACACCCCGAAACGCTCAAGTTCAAGTGGCCCACGAAGCGCGGCCCGCTGATTTATCAGTTAGCCGTGCAGATGATCATGCTGCCGTGCTTTTTTTTATTGCCGTTCAAGCCGGTGCCGTCAGTGATAGCGCTTGCCGCGGGGGTTATCCTGCTGTGTCTGATGAACTTGAAATTCTTATTATACGTCCTGAAAGGCGAAAAATATTCGCCGGCGGCTTTCATAAAGACCTTTCTAATAACTTTCATGCGGAATTACGCCTGGATCGCGGGCGCTATAGCTGGCGTGGGCAGTATTAAAAATGGAATTATCTTTTTCGAGCTCGCGCTTTCCAAAAATAAACAGGAGGCCGGCGCATGATCTCGCAGGCGGCCAGATTGCTAAAGGGGCATCTTTCCGGTAAAATAAATTACGCGATATTTTTTGTCACGGCCAGGTGCAACGCGAAATGCAAGACCTGTTTCTACTGGCAGAACGCCGATAATGCCGGAAAAAACGAGCTGACAGCCGATGAATACCTGCGCATCAGCCAAAAATGGAAAAACCTTTTCCATATTTCGCTCACCGGCGGGGAACCGCTGCTCAGGGACGATCTTCCTGAAATAATCTCGCATTTTTACAGGAACAGCGGGGCCAGGTCGTTCGGCATCACTACAAACGGCCTGCTCCCGGACAAAGCTGAAGCTGTTGTTGCGAAAGCGCTTGCTGAAAACCCCGGCATTACCCTGAAATTCTCCGTTTCCATTGACGCGATAGGCGAAAAGCACGACGAGATCAGGGGCGTGAAGGGAAATTACGCGAAACTCACGGAAACAATAACAAAACTCAAAACCCTGGCGGAAAAAAACAAAAATCTGGACCTCAGGATAAACACAACCTGCTGCAGTTACAACAAAAATGACATCACAAAAATAATAGACCACATAGACAGCGCGTTCGGTCTTCCCGTGGGCATAGGAATAGTCAGGGGTGACGCGAGGAGCGCGGATTCAAAGGAAATAACTCCCGAAGAGTATAAAAAAACCACAGATTACCTTAAAAACAAGTACAAAAAACGCTCCGGCGCGCTAGCGTATTTCCGGATGCTGGACAACGTGCTTTTCGGCGTGTATGACATAACCCACAGGATCATGAAGGAAAACGCTCAGATAATTAACTGCGCCGCCGGCAGGAAAATGATAGTTATTTCAGAAAAAGGCGCCGTACTGCCCTGCGAAATGCTTGAAAACGTGTTCCCGAAAAAGAAATTCATTTTTCCGGATCTCAGGAAAAACGATTACGACATTGAAAAGGCGCTCAAAAGCCCGGAGTTCAAGGAAATGCTCAAACTCATAAAGGATTCCCGCTGTTTCTGCACTTTTGAATGCGCAACTATGAACAGCTTGGCCTATAACCCCGGCACACTCATAAAACTGATGCTGAATTTCAGGTAAACCCATGAAAAAGTACGCGCTGATTTTTTATTTCGTGATTTACACCGCTGTAAACCTGTTCTACCTGGACAAGTACCCGCTTATCTGGTGGGACGACGCCCATTCCACCGAGCTTTCCTGGTCGCTTATACAATACGGCGACTTCAGCTCGCGGCTTTGCAACCCGTATTTTGGTTTTGAGAAACTTCACGCGGTTTACGGCAGGTTTTATACCATTGCCAACGCCGCGGTTATATATATTCTTGGCCTTGGGCCTTTCCAGGCGCGCCTTTTCCCTTTCCTGACCGGGTTACTGCTTCTTTTCCTGGTTTTCAAGGTCACAAAACATTATTTTGATGAAAACACCGGTGTTTTCGCGTCGATTTTTCTTTCGCTTTCATACCTCTTCATACTCCACTCGCACCTCGCGCGTCCCGACATAACCGTCGCGGCGTTCATAATGCTGGCGATCTACCTCTTCACTCTCGGGCTTGAAAAAAACTCAGTTCCTGTTTTGCTTCTTTCGGGGTTTGTCTCGGGCCTGGCCATAGACATTCACCCGCCGGGTGTCACTGCCGTTTTCGGGCTTATCGGCCTTGCCCTGTTGAACGTGAGAAAGCTTAAATTCAAGGGTTCGCTTGCCCTTGCCGCAGGCGCGGCTCTCGGCGGCGTTTGGTGGATATGCTGGCACATACTGCCTGACAGCCAGACATTTTTTTACCAGTGGAAGAATTACTGGCTGTGGGAAAAGCCGCCCATTTCCGAAGACAATGTTTTTATAATGATCAGGAACGAATTCAACCGCTACTACACGTTTTTCTGGGAAGGAAGGTTCCACAGGAATATGGCCCTGGCGGCTATTTTCCTTGTGTCCATCCTTCACGCGCTCTGGAAAAGAAGCCCCGGGCAGAAAGCGGTTCTTTCCGTCATCTCGGGCATGCTTTTCTGCTTCATTTTCGTGGTGCCCAGCAAGACGGACTTCTATTTGATTTTTATCTTCCCATTGTTTATAATATTAGTCTCTGATTCGATAAAAACGTTCATTGGCTCACGGAGAATTCCCGTAAAGCTTGCCGGCATAGCCATGCTTTCAGCGGCGGCCCTGCTCATTGCCGCGGAAGATGCCTACATACTGGCAAAATTCCGCCACGCGGACTACTACGGTTTCACCGCGAAACTGAAAAAATACATCCCGGATACCAAGGAGCCGATTCTCGGCCAGCCGGTGTACTGGTTCGCTTTCATAAAGGACAGGCCCTATTTCACGGATTATTTCGGCTATTACCTTTATTACGACCCGAAAGAAGGGAAAATAAAAGCCAGCCACACTTTCGCCGAAGTTGTGAAAAAGAATAAAATAAGGTACCTGATAGTGGATGACGGGTTTTTCTTCTGGAACCGGGACAACAACCACAAGGACGTGTTTCCCTTTATAGAAAATAACTGCACGCTTGCCGGCACCATAGAAGACAAATATTTCGGGCCCGGCTACTACGCTTTCCTGAAACAAGAAAACTGCATTACTAAAATTTACAGGGTTGATTGACTTAAAAACCAATGACAGACAAAATTGACGCGCTTTTTATAAATGTGCCTTCGTCGTTCAACGCTTACGCGGGCTCAAAGCTCCACGCGGGGATGCAGATATACCCGCTGCTGGCTTACGCGAACCTTGCGGCGGTGCTGAGGGAAAAAGGCGCGAAGGTCCGCATACTCGACCTCGGGCTTGACGGGACTTTCGACAAGCTGGTTCCCACACTCAAGGAAACCCAGCCGAGGTTCATCGGCGTTACCTGCACCACGCCGCTTTTCCACGAAGCAGCCGAAATAAGCCGCGTTGCCAGGAAAATGTTCGGAAAAGACGTTCTGCTTGTGATCGGCGGGCCGCACGCGTCAGCCCTGCCGGAAGAAGCTCTCAAAGAATCCGAATTTGATATCGCCGTTATCGGCGAAGGCGAGATAGCCATTGCCGAGATATGGGACGGCAACCCGTGGAGCGGTATCAATGGCATTTATTATAAAGAAAACGGCAAAATCACCGCGACCCCCCAGAGAGACCTGATTAAAGACCTTGATTCGCTTCCGATGCCCGCGCTGGACCTCTACGACACGCAGTATTACATGTGTTCGAAATCCTTCAGCAGGGAATCGCCGGTGACAAACCTGGAAACAAGCAGGGGCTGCCCGGCAAAATGCAGTTTCTGCAACAAAAACATTTCCGGCAGGAAATACAGGGTGAAATCAGCCCGCCGCGTTGTCGATGAGATCAAGATGATGCTCAAACTTGGTTACAAAGAGATGCGGGTGATCGACGACCAGTTTTGCGCGGACAAAAAACACGCCAGGGAAACCTGCGAGCTTATACTTAAGGAAAACCTGAAATTCCCGTGGAGCCTGGCGGCGGGCATCAGGGTGAACAACGCTGACCTGGAGCTTTTCAAGCTCGCGAAAAAAGCGGGCTGTTACCAGATGGGCATCGGTTTTGAAAGCGGCGACCAGGCATCGCTGGACAGCATAGACAAGGACATAAAACTTGAGCAGTCAATCAGGTGCATGGAGATAGTCAAGAAAGCGGGGATTGAGAGCATCGGATTTTTCATGTTCGGGCTTCCCGCCGACACCGAAGAATCCATGAACAAAACCATAAAGTTCGCCAAAAGATTAATGCCCGACCTCGCCAAGGTCACCATAACAATGCCTTTCCCCGGCACGAAGCTTTTCGACCAGTATGAAAAAGCCGGCGCCATAAAGACCCGGGACTGGAGAATGTACAATTTCCACCGGGCGGGCGACATTTACACCCACCCGCACTTAAGTTTTGAGACAATGACCAAATACTACAACAGGTTTTACCGCGAATTCTACCTGAGCCCGAGGTACCTGGCTAACCGGCTGGTGAAAAGCATTGCCAGGTTCAGGGTGCACAGGGATTTCTACTATTTTCTGCAGACATTTTTCCCGAAGCTGATGCCCCATAAGAAGGCCTAAAAGCATGCTCCTTATAAACCCAAAAGTACAGAAACTCGGAAAATTTTTCCGCTACGTGCCCATGAGCCCGCCCATCGGGCTGGGTAATTTGGCGGGTTATCTGCTTTCAAAAAACAAACACGCCGAGATAATCGACGACAATATCGATACCGTCACTCCGGAATTGATCGCATCCCGCGTCCAGAATCTCAGCAAGCCCTATATTTTCGGCATCACCGCGGTTACCGGCGGAATAAAACGGGCGCTTGAGATAGCGGAGATGCTGAAAAATAATTACCCGGATTCAAAAGTACTTATCGGCGGCATCCACCCGACCGTTCTTCCGGAAGAACCGCTTGAATCCGGTTTCATTGATGTGGTTGTCAGGGGCGAGGGCGAGGAAACGCTTGACGCGCTGTACGACGCCATAAAAAAGACCGCGCCCACGGGCGCGGATTACACGAAGCTTGACGGCATATCCTTCAGGGATTCCTCCGGCAAAATGGTGCACAACAAACCGGCGAAACTTCCCGACATAAACACTATCCCGAACTTCCCTTACCACCTTTTTGAAGCGCACAAGGAAAGGTACAACCTGGGTTTCATAGCAAGCTCGCGCGGGTGCCCCTTCAACTGCATTTTCTGCAGCCAGCGGGCGATATCAGGCAGAAGCTACCGCTACATGCCCGCCGAAAAAGTCATAGAGATGATGGACCTCCTCATAAACAAGTACGGGCAGAAATTCATAACCTTCGTCGACGACGATTTTATAGTAAACAAGGAACGAACCAGGCGGCTTTGCAACCTCATCCAGGAAAAAGGATTTCATAAAATTGCCCAGTTCGATTTCCAGGCCAGAAGCGATTCAGTCAACGAGGAAATCCTGACCCTGCTCAAAAATTCCGGTTTCCGGGCTGTTGATTATGGTATAGAAACCGCTTCCGAGCGATTGATGAAGATAATAAACAAAGGCGAAACGGTTGCGGAGGTCGTGAAAGCGGTCAAGCTCACGAAAAAACTCGGTTTCCACGTTTCCGGTACCTTTATAATCGGGCTTCCCACGGAAACAAGGGAGGAGCGCTGGCAGGATTACAAGCTCGCCAAGGAGCTCGACCTGGACTATGTGCGTTTCAACAACGCCACGCCCTATCCGGGCACCGAGCTTTTTGAAATGGCGAAGAAGGAAAACCGGCTCAACATCGTGGGCAAGTGGGAAAACCTCAACGCCTGCGCCACGCTGGTTGAAAATCCCTTCGTCAGCACGAAACTTGCCTATGTTCCTTCAACAACCACAGAAAAAGAGCTTCGCAAAGACATACTTAAAATGAACCTTTTCTTCTCGCTCAGGCCCAAGAGGGTTATCCAGCTGGTGGTGCGCCGGGTCGGGCCCGTGGGCTGGTTCTCGCTTCCCAAAAGATGGTACTTAAATCCTAAAGAGATATACTACTTCCTTTCATTTGTTTTCACAGTCGGCCTTTCTTTCCTTAGGATATTCGTGGATTTCAGCAGGGAAAAGAAATGAAAAAACTCATCCTTATTCCTTTCGCGCTATACATTTTCTTTGCCGGCGCCCTGATACTTGTCCAGAAACCCAACCAGGACGAGATGATACAGCCCAACCTCGCCGTCAGCATCATTGAGCACGGCTACATGGGCATGCCGTGGGTGAAAGACATAATCCCCGTGGAGTACGTGCCCTGGTGGAAGGGGCTGGACACCCATTTCTACGCCCAGCCGCCGCTCGGGATACTCGCGGAAGCCGCGTGGTTTAAAATTTTTGGCGTGGGGCTCTTCCGGCTGAGAATGCTTTCCGCGCTGTTCGGCCTGCTGGGGCTTTTCGCCTGGTTTAAAATCCTTGAAAAGCTCGGGTTTGACAGGAAAGTTATTTTTCTTGCCATCCTGATGATAAGCGTTGACTTCATATACAACCGGCAGGCCGCCAACGGCCGGCTTTTCGACATAA
>MGVM01000086.1 GCA_001800495.1 Elusimicrobia bacterium RIFOXYB2_FULL_48_7 | reverse complement strand
CTGTTAACGATCGAACACACTGCTTCCGGTTCCCTGGACCCGGATTCCACGGCCAGTTTTGCATCGTATAATATTCCTGACTCCTCCAGGGCCTGCTGGTATCCTTTAAGCGAAGAGACATTCCAGGGGAATTTATCAAGAAAATTTGCCAGGTAAGCTATTTTCCTGTGGCCAAGGCTGATCAGATATCTTGCCGCCATGTAAGTATCAAGGGAATCCTCGTTAGTTACCACATCCGCCGAATTTACCAGCGAGCCCTGCAGAACATCGCCGATCAGGACAAAAGGCAGGCGGGTTCTTTTTATGGCCTTGAAATGGCTGGGAGTGATGTTGCCCGCAACAATGAGCCCGGCGATGTCATTTTCCTTGATAAAGAGTTCATCGTCGCCTTCTTTCAAGGTCTTGCACAGCAGGCGCATTCCGGATTCGCCTGCTGTGTTTTCCGCGCCGCTTATGTAATTGTGGAAATAGGGACTTTCGATAGTTCTTATCAGTGCTCCGGTGCAGATAACAAAACAAAGAATGTCTTTTGGTTTCAGGTCCGAGGCCTTTTTAGGTTCCGCGCTGATTACAAAGGTCCCCCGGTTTTGCTTCCTTACAATTAACCCCTCTTCGACGAGCCCTGCAAGCGCCGCCCTGACGGTCAGCACATTGACATGGAATATACTGCTTAATTCTTGTTCCGGCGGGAGTTTCTGGTTGACAGGTATTTTCCTGCTTACAATTTTTTCTTTGATGATACTGCTGATTTGCTGGTACAAAGGGTTTGGGCTGTTGGTGTTCAGATTTTCAAAATTCATGGCGGGTTACCTCTTGTGTGATATAGTATTCTATATGTATCTCTATATTTCTCTACCTAATACTATTATATCACCAAAATGGATAAAGTCAAGGGGAATTTGGAAAAAATAGGGATTTGAAAAAATTAGGATTGCATCCAGTTGAGGGAGGTGCGGTAAACCTTGGCGCCCCAGTTCATGTCTTCAGGGAAAAACATGCAGCCCTGGTCGCGCCATTTACCGCCGGATTTCATGTGTTTCACCAGCGCTTTCTGCAGGGATGTCAGCTGGGGTATTTCGTCGATGTTCTCAAATCGTTTTCCGAATACATGGCCGAAAAGGCCGTCATCGCTTGCCCCGGGAACGGGAAGCAGGTAGAATTCCGACTGGAATTGCACCAGGTTAGATGAGGGCGGGAGGTATTTTTCAAGCTGCGGGTCCAGCAGCCATGAGGTGCATATGAATGCTTTGAAAGAGTGTTCCGGGAAGTGTTTCGGGAAAAACGCTGCTGCCTGTCTTAGTGATTCCCCGCATGCGGCGTGATCCATCGGGCCGGTGGCAGGTATATGAAAAAAAAGTTCCGGGTCGCCTTTTTTGAATATTTCCCGCCATTGGGAAACGGGCAGCTTGACCGTTTCTTTCAATGCGAATCCGTAAGGTGATATCGGATTTCCGGTAATCAGGCCATTTTCAACCCTATATACGGACGCCCATGTACCGGTGCCGGATACACCGTCAGTGCCGTCGTATTGCCCATCCACGCGGAAAAGCATGTTGTTTTCAGCCAGCGCTATCACTTTTCTGTTCTCGGTATTCCTGAAAACGTGGTAGTCCTGTTTCCAGTGCTTGATGTGGTACTGGAGCCGGCCAATCTTGAATAACCTGCCGAGGAAGAACTGGATAACCCACCACATGACACTGTTCATGCCGCCTTTTTTCAGCCGTTGCTCAAAAACCGACATTGTATCAAGGAATATCTCGCGGGGTATGCTTCTTCTGGCGCAGATATCGGTGATGGCCGGGGTGCCGGAAAGGCATACCAGGGCATAGAACATGTCCGAAGCCCCGCCCATAATTTCGGGCCATTGCTTGGAGTCTTCGGCAAGTTCTGAAAGTTTATCTTCGGTGTACTCAATTTCGAAAATAAGAAAGTGCAGATGCCATGCGAGGCGTTGCAGAGGGAGGTTTTCACTGAAAGACTGAAGGGACCCCAATATATCCCTGGTTGTTTCCGGGCTTACTCCAAGTTTATTGCAGCTGCTTTTTACGAATTCAGGATCGAGAAAAAAGGACTTGTCCCGGACAAATGAGTTCCCTGAGAGTTCCCACGAGGGGCCCCACATCCCTCCCGGGCTGGTAATGCCCAGGGAAGCCATAGTGTTTTTGAAGTCATTCATCGGAAGGTTTATTTTAGCACTTCATCTATCGGGCAGTAATCCATGCCGAAAGCATCCGCGACCGCCTTGTAGGTGATCTTACCTTTGGCTATATTCAATCCCATCCCCATGGCCTTGCTTTCCTTGCAGGCCTTCTTGTAACCTTTGTTGGCCAATTCAATGGCGTAGGCCATGGTGGCGTTTGTGAGCCCGTAAGTGGAAGTTCTTCCCACAGCTCCGGGCATGTTTGCCACGCAGTAGTGGTTTATCCCGTCAACGATATATGTCGGGTTTTCATGGGTGGTCGGCTTGGATGTTTCAACACAGCCGCCCTGGTCAATGGATACGTCAACGATAACCGCGCCGGGTTTCATTATTGAAAGCATTTCCCTCGTGATGAGCCTGGTAGCCTTGGCTCCGGGTATAAGGATAGCACCTACGACAAGGTCTGAAAGCTTGAGCATCTCCTTGATATTGTACGAATTAGACATGATGGTGGTGACATTTTTCGGCATCACGTCGTCAAGATAGCGCAGGCGCGCGAGGTTTATGTCCATTATGAAAACATTCGCGCCCACGCCGGAAGCGATTTTTGCGGCGTTGGTGCCGACTATACCGGCACCTATGACTAAAACGTTCGCGGGGGCAACGCCCGGAATACCAGCCAGCAGGATACCCTCGCCCTGCATGGGTTTTTCAAGGTATTTCGCGCCTTCCTGGACGCTCATCCTTCCGGCGACTTCGCTCATGGGAATAAGCAGAGGAAGGGACCTGTCCTCAAGCTGGATGGTCTCATAGGCCACGCAGACTGCCTGTTTCTCCAGCATTTTCTCGGTCAGGGTTTTGTTTGCCGCGAAATGGAAGTAGGTGAATAACAGTTGTCCCGGCTGGATAAGCTCGTACTCATCCGGAAGCGGTTCTTTTACCTTGATTATCATTTCCGCTTTTTTATAAACCTGCGCCTTGGTGTCAAGTATCTCGGCGCCTGCCTTGGCGTAATCGTCATTTGATATGGCGCTGCCAATGCCAGCGTCCTTTTCAATATAAACCTTGTGGCCAGCTTTTACAAGCGACTCTACCCCTGCCGGGACCATCCCTACCCTGTACTCGTGCGTCTTGATCTCTTTTGGAACTCCGATCTGCATTTTTCCCCCTTAACACTTCATGTCACTCGCTAGGAAGAGTATGAAGTGTCCTTTTTTTTAGTTTTTAGCGTGCGCCGTATGAAGCAGGCCCGCTTGAAGCCATTACAGTTTTTCCACCGCTGCGGACATATTCCGGATTCGCCGCTTTTGCAGCTGCGTCGTCAGCCGAGACTTTGCCGGCCTGGACCAGCGCTATCAATGCCTTGTCCATGCTGATCATCCCGAACTTCATGCCGGTGTCAATGGCGTTGTAAATCTGGTGCGTTTTGCCTTCGCGGATAAGGTTGGCGATAGCCGGAGTTACAGTCATTATTTCCCTTGCCGCAGCCCTGCCCTGGGTGTCTATCCTCGGGAGCAGTATCTGTGATACGACAGCTTTCAGAGTGGATGCCAGCTGTACCCGCACCTGCTGCTGCTGGTGCGGCGGGAACACGTCGATAACGCGGTCTACTGTCTGTGCCGCGTCCTGGGTATGGAGCGTGGCAAAAGCAAGATGCCCGGTTTCCGCTATGGTGAGCGCCGCGCCTATGGTTTCAAGGTCGCGCATTTCACCGATAAGTATGACGTCCGGATCCTGCCTTAGCGAATACTTGAGCGCGTGAGCGAATGATTTTGTGTGCGCTCCAACTTCCCTCTGCCTGATGATGCTGCTCTTGTGTTCGTAAACGAATTCAATAGGGTCTTCGACGGTTATAATGTTGTGTTTGTGTTTTGTGTTGATCAGGTTCAGCAGGCAGGCGAGGGTGGTGGATTTTCCCGAGCCTGTGGGCCCGGTGACAAGCACCAGCCCCTTTGGAAGGTCGGCAAGAGAAGTAATCTGAGGCGGCAGTTCTATTTCCTCGGGAGTCGGTATTACTGTCGGGATAACGCGCAGGACAGCTTCAACCCCGTTTTTCTGGAGAAAAACGTTCACTCTGAAGCGCGCTACTTTTGGGACGACAGTCGAGGAGTCAAGCTCGCCGTCTTCCTCGAATTTCCTGCGCTGGTCTTCAAACATCACGGAATAAATGAGCCGCTTGCTCTCGTCCGGTGTCAGTACCGGGTATTCTTCCAGCGCTTGTATTTCACCTCTGATCCTGACCATCGGAGGCCTGCCGATCGTAACATGAATGTCGCTTGCCTTTTTATCAACCGCTGCTTTCAGTATTTCCACCATTTCAGCCATATTATTCCCCCCCCCCCGTCTATTCTGTTTGCTCCTTCGGCACTTTTTCCCGGTAATCTTCACCGATATACACCGAGATGTCCACCAGGCGTTTTGAGTCGTACCTGGTGAAAATTTCCTCGGTAAGCATAAGCCCGGCGACCTGCTGGGCCGCCCTGAGGTTGCCTATGCGGTCAATAACCGTGGTTTTCTTTGATTTCGTGGGGCAGTTCTGGTAGTTTATCACGTCAAAACCATTGTCCCTGAGTTTTCTTGTGACTTCAAGCGCTATACCCGGTGACTGCGACGCGTTAAGCACTTCTACGGTAATCTTTGATTGGTTGTACTCGGTACCGGACCCGTATACCAAGTCCAGCACCTTGGCGATTTCTTCATCGTCCTTCAGCCAGTAGTTATAGAAAAATTTGCCGGGCAGCTGGGCCTTGCGCAGGTTGCTGAAATCCGCTTTTTTCAATTCAAGCATAAGGGTGAGAATATCATAGAAGTTCAGGTCTGTGTGAGGTGATTCCATCACGCACTTCAGCAGCCTCGGTATGCGCAGGATTATCAGGGGATTTTTAAAACGGTTTATTAGCGCCTCGACAAACCTTTGCTGGCGGTAAATCCTTCCTATGTCGCCGGCTGAAGTGCGGAAACGCACATATTCAAGAGCGCCCTGTTTAGGGTATTCCTTTTTCGTTGTAAGGTCCACGGCCCTGTCGCCGTAAAGCAGCCAGGGGCCTGGCGTGAAATTGATATGAAGGTTCCCGGCGTTGTCATCGTATTTCATGGGTTCTTCAATGTCGATCTGGATGCCGCCTACAGCGTCAATGAGTTTCCTGAAGGCGGTGTAGTCCACCTGGAAATAATGCGGCAGCTCAATCCTATTCAAAAAAACCATTCCCACGACTTTGCGCAGGGCTTCAAGGGAAGCAATGTGGCTTTTTTCTTTTTTGTAATAAAAGGCGTAAACTTCATTTATCCTGTTTACGTTGATTCCCGGGATCGAGACTTTCGTGTCCCTGGGGATGGATATGATGTCTATGAACTTGCTGCGCGGGTTGTAGGAAACGAATATCAGCGTATCGGAATGCAGGGAATGGTCGACGAAATCCGTGCCGACGATCATGAAGTTAATGTTTTTTTTGGATGTGATGGACGAGACTATCGAGCTGCGCCAGGAAAAAAATATCGCGACGGCTATGCAGAAAGCCGCGGCGATCAGGATAATCTGCCTGGAACTGAGTGGTTCGTTTTTTTTGCCCATAATTATTCCCGGTAAAGCCGGTTTTTCGAAATATATTTTCTTACGTTTTCCGGCGTCAGGTACCTGAGCGAAACATTTCTGCTCAAATATCCGCGCAGGAGCGTGCTGGAAACATCTATGAAGGGTATGTGGAAAAACTTAACCTTATTTTTTATCTTGTCTGGAATATGCGAGGTTGAAAAATTCGGTTTCAGGCCTACCAGGAATTTGCATTCGTCAAGAATGTTATCACCTTTTTTCCAGGAGTTTATCTCAAGCAGGAGCTCTAATCCCATTATGAAATACAGCTCGTCCCCGGGTTTTGTGTTTTTGAAATGCTGTATCGTGTCAAAGGTATAGGTCATGCCTGTTTTTTTCAGTTCGTAATCACTGGCGCTGAAATAAGGGTTGTCCTTTATGGCCATCTTTACCATTCTGAGCCGGTGCTCCTTGGACGCTATCGGGATGCCGGGCTTGTGCGGGGGTTTTCCTGATGGTACAAAAAAAACCTGGTCCAGCCGGAAATACGACCTCGCCGATTCTGCGATAATCAGGTGCCCGTGGTGTATGGGGTTGAATGTGCCGCCAAAAAGGCCTATCTTCATTCCCTTACCTGTCCTGTTCCGCGCACTAAGTATTTTGTCGATGTTAATTCATTCAGGCCCATGGCGCCGCGGGCGTGAATTTTCTGGGTGGATATCCCCATTTCGCAGCCCAGCCCGAAAACACCGCCGTCGTGCAGGCGGGTTGAAGCGTTGTGAAGAACCGCTGAAGAATCGACTTCTTTCAGGAACTTTTCCGCCGCGGATTTGTTCCCGGTGATTATGGAATCGGAATGCCCTGAGCCGTAAGTGTTGATATGCGTTATGGCTTCATCAAGAGATTCCACTACCTTTACCGCGAGTATAAGCCCGTGATATTCGGTTGACCAGTCCTTTTCGGAAGCCTGCCTTGCCCCCGGGAGGATTTTTCTGGCGTTTGCGCAGGCGCGGATTTCCACGCCGGCCTTTGAAAGCATTTTATAGAGTCCCGGAAGCACTTCCGGCGCGATGTCCTTGTGTACCAGCAGGGTTTCCGTGGCGTTGCAGACCGACGGGCGCTGGACTTTCGCGTTATAGGCAACCTTGACGGCCATGTTTTTATCGGCTGATTTATCAATATAGGTGGCGCAAAGGCCCTTGCCGTGCGACAGTACCGGCACGGTTGAATGTTTGCGGATCTCGTTTACCATTTTTTCCCCGCCGCGCGGTATGGCCAGGTCGATCAGCGTGTCCATCTTTATGAGCTTATATATGAATTTCCTGTCGGTTGAGTCAATGAACAGTACCGCGTTTTCCGGCAAGCCAGCTGTTGAAAGCGCCTGCCGGATGATGCCGGCAAGGATTCTGTTTGAATTGATGGCTTCACTTCCTCCGCGCAGGATCACCGCATTCCCGGATTTAAGGCACAGGGCCGTGGCGTCCACTGTTACGTTGGGCCTGGCCTCGTATATCATGCAGATCACTCCCAGCGGGACGCGGACTTTTTGTATTTTGATCCCTGAAGAAGCGGTGTGCTCGTTAATTACATCGCTGATTGGGTCGGCAAGAGCTGCAATCTCCCTTGCGCCTTTTGACATCTCCAGGATCCTTTTTTCGTTGAGCGTAAGCCGGTCGGTCATGGATTCTGAGAGTTTATTTTTTCGGGCGTTGTTAATATCCTTAAGGTTTTCTTTCAGAATTACGCCCTTTTTTTTCATGATCAACCCTGCCAGTGTGTATAAAACGCTGTTTTTTGTTTCCGTTGACACACTTGAAAGGATACGAGAGGCGGTTTTAACGCCTTTTACGCGGTTAAGAAGTTCTTTATCGTTCATTTTTATTCTTGATGAAAGGCAGCAGCCCTCCGGAGAGAATTACCTGTTTTTCCCTTTCATCAAACTCAAATTTCGCCTTGAACACCAGGTTTTTTGTCTTATTGTAGATTTTTAGCGGAAGCGACTGCTTAATACAGCCAATTATGCCTTCAAGTTCAAGTTCATCGCCCTGCGAAATATTATCGTAGTCAACCGAGTTTTTAAAAAGCAGCGGGACGACGCCGAAATTAATAAGGTTGGACCTGTGGATCCTGGCGAATGATTTTGCCAGGACTATTGAAACACCCAGGTATCTGAGTGCTATCGCGGCATGCTCCCGTGAGGACCCCTGCCCGTAATTTTCCCCCGCAATAATTGTGCTGTTTTTTCCGCCCTGCAATATGCCCTTCGCGCGTTTTGGGAAGTTTTCATCAATTCTTGTAAGGGTAAATTCAGAAATTGCCGGAATATTCGAGCGCAGGGGCAGTATTTTGGCGCCCGCCGGCAGGATATCGTCCGTAGAGATGTTGTCTCCGAGCTTGATTGTTGCCGAGCATGATATTTTATCCTTGAGCGGCGTGAATTCTGGCAACGGTTTGATGTTGGGACCGCGGGTAATCTCTTCATCCCCGATTTTTGCTTCTTCAGGAAAAATGAAGTTTAACGAGGCAGCGAATTTGTCAGGGATTTTGAGTTCAGGCATAGCCCCGAG
>MGVM01000085.1:4017-8224 GCA_001800495.1 Elusimicrobia bacterium RIFOXYB2_FULL_48_7 | reverse complement strand
CTGTTAAACTCCGCGCTGAAATATTTTCCGTTTATATTTCTGGTGTCAAATGAATACCCGAAGGTTACTTCAGTGTAATCATGCTCGTTCAGGAGAAATATAGGGCCCGCGGTCACCATGTTGTTATCCCGGGTTTCGAACTGTTCCCTGTTCAGTTTTACTACCAGCAGTTTGCTCGGCGCCAGGGGCATCAGCAGGACATTCTCATACGCTGTGGAATCTTCCATCCCTTCCAGGTTATAGCCGGTAACGGAAAATATGTCCCTGGGTTCATCTCCGGAAGCGGGGAAGGGGGCGATGCAGGCAAGCAGTAAAGTTATAACCAGTATTTTAATCATGTTCAGGGCCTTTTAGCTCAACGGCGTGTTTTAAACTTTTCCTTAAAATTCATAAATAACGACTCAGGCAATCCGGGATTGATCGATATATTCCTGTATTCCAGGGATTGCAGGAGCATGCCGGAGCTGTCATATTGCTTTAATTTAACCAGCAGGTTTTCCTGCCTGTCGATCCACAAAAGCTCCCTGTCGATTGAATGCGTCTTTCCGGGTGACTTTGATTTCAATTCATAAAGCACCCCCGGCCTTCCGCTTATTTGCCTGTCTTCCGCGCGTATGACCCGCATATTATCCAGCAATTTCATGTGTTCGTCGATAATCCAGCCCCAGGACGAGTTGTCCAGCCCGTGCCCTCTCAGGTCGCACACAAGCTTATTCTGCGGATCAAGGGTTGTCGTGACCAGCGAAAGCAATGCGGCGCCGGGTTTTACCCTAACCTTGTTGTTCCTGAATAACAGGGTCGTATTCTTGAATTTGTCGGAAATTATTTCCATGCGCACAAGGTTGGGTTTTTTAAAATAATACACGCATTCGACGAGCAGTTTCTTCTTTTTGTCCGCGCTGAAAGTTTTGCAAACGCACCGGTAATCGCGCAGGCTGCCGAATTTTTGTTTCAGGTTCAAAAAATCCGTTCTTATTGATTTTTCAAGCAATTCCTCTTTTTTCGGGATCAATTCCGCGTGATGTGTCGTTGATTTTCTTGTATTCATATACCAGAGCAGGCAGGATGTAATTGCTGCTGCGCAGAATAATACCAGTGTAACCCGGGAATATTTTTTTGATTGCTTCTTCATTATTGTCACCGTATCGCTTTGATTATATCTTTTTTTTAGATTTCTTCAAAATATCTTTGGGATTGTATTTTTTCACGACATGTGGTAGAATATACCCATGGAAAAAAAGAAAACTAACGGAAACGGGTCAAACGAGCTCTGGCGGGAATACAGGAAAAGGACTGATGTAGATGCTATCCGGCTGTCCTTTGAAAACCACCTTCATTACACCCGCGCCAAGGACGAATATTCAGCCACGGATTATGATGATTATTTAAGCCTTGCCTACACGGTGCGCGACAGGATAGTGGAAAAATGGAGCGACACCCAGCAGCAGTATTACAACATCAACGCGAAAAGGGTTTATTACCTCTCCCTTGAATTCCTGCTCGGCCGCCTAATCCTCAACAATATCATCAACCTGAAACTTCTCGACCAGCTGAAGTACGTGATGAAACAGCTGGGCCACGACTTCGACAAGCTCCTCAACATCGAGCCGGACGCGGGGCTGGGCAACGGCGGTTTGGGCCGCCTGGCGGCGTGTTTCCTGGATTCCATGGCGACGCTGGGCATCCCGGGTTACGGTTACGGGTTGATGTATGAGTTCGGGATTTTCAACCAGAAAATTGTCAATGGCTTCCAGGTGGAAGAACCGGAAGAATGGTTGAAATACGTTTATCCCTGGCAGATTGAAAGGCCTGAATTCACGAAAGTCGTGAAGTTCTACGGTAACGTGGTGCAGGAAAAAGACGAGTTTGGAAAGCCGAAATACGTGTGGTGCAACACCAGGAACGTGCTCGCTGTCCCCCATGATATCCCTATAGTCGGCTACGGGAACAACGTGGTGAACACCCTGAGGCTCTGGTCCGCGCACGCTTCAAACGAATTCGACCTTGAAATTTTCAACCACGGCGACTACATAAAGGCCATTGAGGACAAAAATTATTCAGAGAATATTTCCCGCGTGCTTTACCCCAACGATAATGTCCTGTCAGGCAAGGAATTGCGGCTGAGGCAGGAATATTTCTTTGTGTCCTCGACGCTGCAGGATATCCTGCGCAGGTATAAAAAGACCTTTGATTATTTTGACAACCTCCCCGACCAGATCGCCATTCAGCTCAACGATACGCACCCCGCGCTGGGCATTTTGGAGCTAATGCGCCTGCTGGTGGATGAATATAACATTGAATGGAACAAGGCCTGGGGTATTACCACAAAAGTGTTCGCTTTCACTAATCACACGGTGCTTGCCGAGGCGCTTGAAAAGTGGCCGGTCGGCTTATTGGAAAAACTAATTCCGCGCAACCTGAAGATCCTTTACAAGATTAACGCCGATTTCCTTGAGAAGATCAAGCTTACATTCCCGAACGACCCTGAAAAGATCAAACGCATGTCGCTGGTGGAAGAAGGCGGGGAAAAACAGGCCAGGATGGCCAACTTGGCAATAATCGGCTCGCATTCAGTCAACGGCGTGGCGAAACTGCACTCGGAAATCCTTATAAACAGGGTTTTCAAGGATTTTTATGAGTTGTCTCCGGAAAAATTCAACAACAAGACCAACGGCGTGACTTTCCGCAGGTGGCTGCTGGCCTCCAATCCGGACCTGGCGCGCCTGATATCCGGGAAAATTGGTGAGGACTGGATTACCAAGCCCCTGGAATTGAAAAAACTCGAGGATTACCTGGGTGACGAGGAATTCCTGATAAAGCTCTATGAAATAAAAAAACTGAACAAAACACGGCTTGCGGAATATGTCAAAAAAACCATGGACATAGACCTTGACGTGAACTCCATATTTGATGTCCAGACCAAGCGGATCCATGAATACAAGAGGCAGTTATTGAACATACTGCACGTGCTGATCACGTATAACCGGCTCAAGGCGAACCCGAACCTGGACATGGTCCCGGTAACCTTTATCCTGGGCGGCAAATCCGCGCCCGGCTATTACCGCGCTAAGCTTATCATCAAGCTTATTAACTCCGTCGCGGGCCTGGTGAACAACGACAAGTCGATCAAGAACAAGATCAAAGTTATTTTCATACCGAATTACGGCGTGTCGGTCGCGGAAAGGATCATCCCCGCGGCGGATGTGAGCAAGCATATTTCCACCGCCGGCAAAGAGGCCTCGGGCACAAGCAACATGAAGTTCTCGTTGAACGGCGCCGTGGCGGTTGCCACGCTTGACGGGTCAAATATCGAGATAATGAATGAGGTGGGAGAGGATAACATCTACATCTTCGGGCTCAAGGCCGAGGAAGTGGATAAGATGGTTTCCGAAGGCAGCTACAGGCCGGGGGATTATATCAACAAAAATGAAGAGATCAAAAAAGTGCTGGATATGCTTAAATCAGGCGAGCTTGACGGCGGAGACACCAGCGATGCCGGGCTTTTCAAGCCGCTTTACGATTCGCTTGTTAACGGCGTGGACGGCAACCCTGCCGACCAGTATTTCGTGTTGGCGGACCTTCAGAGTTACATTGAAACCAACCTTAAACTTAACCGGGATTATAAAAACAAGATACTCTGGCAGAAAAAAGCACTGAAGAACATCGCGAACATGGGGTATTTTTCGAGCGACCGGACGATAAGCGAGTACGCAAAAGAGATTTGGAACATAAAACCGGTAGAGATAAAACCGAAATAACAATTAAAGAGGTAATATACCCCATACGCTTCCTAGCGCGTAGAATGGGGTATTAAAGAGGTAATAATGCTCGACTTAAAATTTATCAGGGAAAACACGGACAAAGTCTACGACGCGCTTAAAAAAAGGAATTCAAAAATTTCGCTTGATACTTTTCTCGGGCAGGAGAAATCCCGCAGGGACATGATCCAGGAAATCGAGAAACTGCGCGCGGAACGCAAAAAAATATCGGATGAGTTCGGCAAACTCAAGAAAAGCGGGCAGGACGCGCAGGGCGCGGGACAGCTTTCGGCAAAAAGCGATGAAATCGGCAAATCCCTTACGGACAAGGAAAATAAACTTGCCGAAACCGAAAAACAAATCAACGATTTTGTATTAATGATACCCAATATCCCCGACGACACCGTGCCGGTGGGCGAATCCGCGGAGCAGAACAAGGTAGTCCGCCA
>MGVM01000085.1:458-3916 GCA_001800495.1 Elusimicrobia bacterium RIFOXYB2_FULL_48_7 | reverse complement strand
CCAGCTCCAGGTTCGCGCTTTACAAAGGCAAGGGCGCCGCGCTTGAGCGCGCCCTGTTTACTTTCATGCTGGATCTGCACACGAAGGAGCACGGCTACACCGAGATATTCGGGCCCTACATGGTGAACAGCAAGTCCGCCACGGGGACGGGGCAGCTGCCGAAGTTCGCCGAGGAAATATACAAGTGCGCGGAGGACGACCTCTACATGATACCGACGGCGGAGGTTTCAGTGACCAACATCCACCGCGACGAAATACTCAGTGAAAAAGACCTGCCGATAAAATACGTTTCTTACTCCGCGTGTTTTCGCCGCGAGGCCGGATCGTACGGCAAGGACACCAAGGGGCTCATCAGGAACCACCAGTTCAACAAAGTAGAAATGGTAAAATTCACAAAACCCGAAGATTCTATGGACGAACTGGAAAAGCTCACGCTCAATGCGGAAGAAGTCCTGAAACGCTTGAAGCTCCAGTACAGGACGGTGGCTCTTTCGACGGGAGACTTGGGTTTTTCGTCAAGCAAGACCTACGACCTGGAAGTGTGGATGCCGGGGGAGAACCTGTGGCGGGAGGTATCGTCCTGCAGCAATTTCAAGGATTTCCAGGCGCGCAGGATGAACATAAAATTCAAGCGGGAAAATGGTTCAAAAGAATACGTGCACACTTTGAATGGTTCAGGATTGGCTGTGGGAAGGATTTTTGCCGCTGTCCTTGAAAACTACCAGCAGGCCGACGGGTCTGTCCTGATTCCGGATGTATTAAAAAAATACTTGGATTATGATAAAATCAGCCTTTAATAACACCCAGGGGCCGCATCTTCACAACTTTTTTTGATATCCCCGCCTGGTGGCACACGTCGACAACCAAGTTCACATCCTTGTACGCCTGAGGCGCTTCCTCCGCGAGCGTTTTCCAGCTTTCTGATTTAACAAAAATACCTTTTTTGCCCAGGTCCTGCGCCAGCTGTTCCCCGCGGTTACCCCGAAGGGCTTCGGTCCTGCTCATCATACGTCCCGCGCCGTGGCAGGTGGAACCCCAGGTTTCATCCATCGCTGTCTGCGTGCCCGCCATCACGTATGAAGCAGTGCCCATTGTGCCGGGTATGATAACCGGCATTCCCGGGAAAGCCCTTGTCGCGCCCTTGCGGTGCACGAAAAGTTTTCGCATGGTGCGAACCCCAAAACCGCTACCTTGCTGGTTTTGGGGCAGAACGGAGTGCTCCTCGAATTTCCCTATATTGTGGGCCACGTCGTAAACAAGCTCAAGCCCGAGTTCGCTTTGTTTCCTGCCCAGCAGTTCAGAGAGCGTTTGGCGTATCCAATGCGTGATTATCTGCCTGTTGGCCCAGGCATAATTCGCGGCGCCTGCCATCGCGGCGTAATAATCCCTGCCTTCCTGGGATTCAACCGGCGCGCAGACAAGCTGGCGGTCTGCAAGCTGGATTTTGTATTTTTGTACGGCGGATTGCAAATTGCGGATGCTGTCATCGCATACCTGGTAGCCCAGCCCGCGCGAACCGGTGTGCACCATTATCGTTATCTGGCCGGGGAAAAGGCCAAAATCATTCGCTGTTTTCTCGTCGTAGATTTGCTCGATTTCCTGGATTTCCAGGAAATGATTGCCCGCGCCCAGCGTGCCCAGCTGTTCCGTGCCGCGTTCAAGAGCGCGGCCGCTTACTTTATCCGCGTCAGCTCCGGCAAGACACCCGTTTTCTTCGGTGTGCTGGAGGTCCTCCGCGCAGCCGTAGCCCTTTTCTATCGCCCACTTCGCGCCGCCAGCCAGGACTTTTTTGACTTCATCTTTTTTCAGCGTTATCTTTCCGGTTGAGCCGACGCCGGAGGGGATATTGCTGAAGAGGGAGTAGATAATATCGTGTATTCGATTTTCAATATCGGACTTGTAGAGGTTGGTTCTCAGCAGTCTCACGCCGCAATTAGAAACGACCAGGTTATTAGCTATAAAATTGTGATCTTTATTTTCTACTGTAAAGTCATAAACGTACTCATTAAACGGGATTCGGTCGATTTTAGTTATTTTTTCCCAAAACATACCCGAATGATTAGTTCCAGCCGCCCTAATTTTAGTGAATTCGTCGAATTTGAGAGAATTAAAAGCTATTCGAGGGATTCCTTTCCTTCCTTCATAAATTGTTCTTTCAATAAATCGCAGGTTAATAAAGGGGTTATTTCCGATTAATTCGTGTATTTTTTGAGCGCCAAGTTTCTTTTCCTTCCGTAATTTCGTTATACTCGCCTCAATTTCTTGTCTGTTTTGAATTATTTTATCCTTTATTTTCAAAAATTGTATTGCAGCATTCGCAAGATGGCTGCGTTTTGAATTGTATTCAAAACCAATTTTACTGTAAAGGTTAATTAAATTCACTGTATCGCCAGCCATGCCCAATCTTATCCGGGATGTATTGGTTTTTGCTTTGCCAAAAAATTCATCTCTGAAGCCAAGTTCGTTTATTTTTATATTGAATTCCTTAAGCATTTCACCAATTTGTTGGAAAAATTCCTTTCCACTTTCGATAAAACCTTCCCTCTTGTTCATGGAAACTGCGGGGCAATAAAAATTATACCCGTGGTCGGTTATTGTTTTTGGCGAGCTCATTTCAGCGCCGAAAAAGGAAGCAAGGAACATCCTTTTTTGCCAAAGTGGAGATGTTAAAAGCCATTTCGGAACGTAAAAATCCTGCTTCGTTTTATTTCCTACGGGGACGCCTAACGCTGCAAGCAGGATAGCAAACCCGCTTGACCTGACAATACAGCTGTATTCGATGGTATTAAAACTATACTCGCTGTATTGAGTGTGTATGGAATGAGATCTTTTTCGCTTATAAATGGACGCAGTAAACCCAATTTGGCGGATATCATCCTTTATTTTCTGGAGATCTCCTTTTTTACCCCAAAAACTTACTATGCCCTTGCCTGTTTTGTTAACAAAATGGATATTACCGTCACCAAAACAGTATCCCGCAAGTTTCAGGATATAAGGTAGTGCAGGGGAATCGTATTTTAAAGGGAGTATTTCTTTTAAGCTATTTGTAATTTGTTTATAGGCGTTTCCTTTGTCGGGTTTTCCTAAGAATTTTAGTTTTTCAAATATGTCTTGCAGAGCAAGAATTGTTCCGGAAGAAGTATTCTCATACGGTACACCTTCGAAGGGATAAACTGCAATTTCATTATTTAAGGCAAGATTTTTTAGTTCGACCATCCCATTTTTTGTGTAAAAGGGGTGGTCTTCGGTGGCTGTTATTTCATAACCAGTTTCAGTTGTGAGTTTAAAGACATTGTTTTTTGGTTTTATTTTAATGAAATTAGCGATCTTAGTGTGATCGTATTTCTTTTCTTTCAAGCTAAAACAGCCAACCTCTTCTTTGTTCCATATTTTTTCAAAATCCTTAATCTTAATGGTATAGCCAAATTTGTGTAAAATCGGGGTGTTTCCGTCGAGGC
>MGVM01000085.1:0-422 GCA_001800495.1 Elusimicrobia bacterium RIFOXYB2_FULL_48_7 | reverse complement strand
CTCCGTTATTGATGTCAAAGGCGGCCACGCCTCCGATCGGGAAGCCATAACCCCAGTGGATGTCGGGCATGGCGAGTGATCTTCCCACGATGCCCGGCAGGGATGCCACGTTGGCGACCTGCTGGTGCGCCTTGTCCTGGCAAATCCGGCCGAGCATGTTTTCAGCCGCGTAGATCAGCCCTTCTGTGTTCATTCCGCCCTGTTTCGGCAGGATCCAGCGCCACTCATCCTGTTTTTTTAGCTGACATTTTTCCATTGTCAAAAATTATAGCAGTTCGGGTTTCAAAAAGCAAAAAACCGGTATTTTTTTGAAAAAGCCGCGCGGTATTTTGTGACTTTTGTCACACTTTCCAGGTTGCACCAATGTTACGGTATTTTTCCGTCTGTGGATAATTCAAATTTCAAGGAAACTAGTTAATATA
>MGVM01000084.1 GCA_001800495.1 Elusimicrobia bacterium RIFOXYB2_FULL_48_7 | reverse complement strand
CCGGCAAGGTTTTGATCACGTATTTGATTTCTTCTTCCGTGTTGTTCAATCCCAGCGAAAAACGCAGGGAACCCTGGGCTTTTACCGGCTCAACACCCATAGCGCTCAAGACGTGGGACGGCTCCGTACTCCCGCTGGTGCAGGCGGAGCCGGTGGATGCGGCTATACCTTTCAGGTCAAGGTTAAGCAGGAGCGATTCACCTTCAATGAATTCAAAGGAAACGTTCAGCGTGTTCGGCAGGCGTTTTTCAGAGTGCCCGTTTAACTGCACGTATTCAATGTTCTTTGAAATACCCGACCAGAGAATGTCCCGCAGTTTTGTAAGGTGCTTTATTTCTTTTTGAAGCGTTTTTTTGGCTATTTCGCAAGCCTCGCCCAGTGCGACAATTCCCGGCATATTTTCAGTGCCGGCCCGCATGTTTTTTTCGTGGTGGCCTCCCAGGATCTGCGGTTTTATCAACGCGCCTTTGCGGATATAAAGCGCGCCGACGCCCTTGGACCCGTTTATTTTATGCGCGGAAAGAGATAGCAGGTCAATTTCCAGTTTTTGAAGGTCGATCGGCAGTTTGCCGACTGCCTGGACGGCGTCAGTATGGAAAACAAGGGGTTTGATGTTTTTGGCCGCGCGCTGCTTATTCACCGCCGCGACCAGTTCGCAGATGTTTTCAACCGGCTGGATCGAGCCGGTTTCATTGTTTGCGAACATAATGCTTATAAGCACAGTGTTATCATTTATCGCTTTTCCAAGTTCATCCAGTTTTATAACCCCGTATTTGTCAACCGGAAGGTAAGTAACCGCGTGGCCCTGTTTTTCAAGATACCTGCAGGTTTTTAACACGGCGTTATGCTCGATCTGGGATGTTATTATATGGCCGGAACGGGTTTTGCCGGGGGCCGCGGCTATACCGCCTTTTATGGCCAGGTTATCGGCTTCGGTGCCGCCGGAGGTAAAGAATATTTCAGCAGGCTGGGCGTTCAACAGGGATGCAACCTGTTCCCGCGCGTTTTCAAGCGCGTGGTGCGCCTGCTGGCCGAACCAGTGTATGCTTGAAGGGTTGCCGAAGTTTTCTTTGAGCATAGGCAGCATTGCTTTGAGCACCTGCGGGTGTATGGGTGTTGTTGCGTTATGGTCAAGGTATATGCGTTTCATAAGGTTATCTTACAAAATTATTGGCGGTTTTTGAATATTCGGCCATAAGTGCCATCGTGGTTTTTCCCGGTTTCCCGTATAATCGGCTGTTTATTGAGCGGACAGGCACTATGCCATGAAGCGACCCTGTGATAAAAACCTCGTCTGCTTTGTTCATTTCATCCAGGGTGATGTCTTTTTCCACGGCCTTTATCTTCAGTTTTTTTGCTGTTTCCAGCACAACATGCCTTGTGATACCGGGCAGTATGGGGAAACCTGAAAGGCGGGGGGTCGAAAGAACGACATTCTTTACAAGGAATATATTGGCCGAGGCGCATTCTGTGACGTACTTGCGCGTGCCGTCAAGAAAAAGCGCGTTCGCGAAACCTTTTTTTGCGGCCTTCTCCCTTTCAAAAATGTTTTCAAAACAGCTTGTTGTTTTGTATGCGTGAATAAAAGATTTGCTGCTTCTTGCCGTGCCAGATATGCTGAGCCTGATGCCGCCGGCAAGGAAGCTGTCTGGAAGTTTTTCAAGTTTTTTCACGTAAACAAGGACTGTTGCAGCCCCGTTCAGCCCTGAACTTACAGTAATCCTTATGTAGGCGTCACTGAGTTTTTCCAGGGCAAGAAGCCTCCTGATTACCAGGCGGAAGTCATCATGTTTTTCGGCTATTCTAATATTGAAAAATTTCAGGGATGCGTAAAGCCTGTCCGTGTGAAGTTTCAGGAAAGGAGTCCTTGAATTGTACGAACGGAGCGTTTCAAAGAGCCCTTCTCCGCAGAGAAATCCCCGGTCCAGGGGTGAGATAGATGCTTTATTTATGTCAACAATTTTGCCGTTTAAGTATATTTTCACAGTACCTCCAGGAAAGTCCTTACCTTGTGGATGGTTTCCTCATACTCCTGGGCGGGGTCGGAATCATAGGTTATACCTCCGCCTGAATTAAAGTAAAGCCGGCCCCTGTCGGCATGGATAGTTCTTATGGCTATGTTGAAATCCGTGTTTTTGTTAAACCCGAAGTAGCCGATGCACCCGCAATAAACATTTCTCTTTGTTTTCTCGAGCTCGTCAATTATTTCCATGGCCCTGATTTTCGGGGTGCCGGTTATGGACCCGCCCGGAAAACACGCCTTCAGGCAGTCCAGGTGGGTTTTATTTTTATGCAGGTTGCCTTTTACCGTTGACACCAGGTGGAACACCGTGGCGTATTTCTCAATTTCATGGAGCCGGGATACCCGGATAGAGCCGTAATCGCATACCCTGCCGAGGTCGTTGCGTTCAAGGTCGGTTATCATCAGCAGTTCCGCCAGGTTCTTCGCGCTGGACAATAATTCCCTCGCGTTTTTTTTGTCTTCGGCGGGTGTTTTTCCGCGAGGCGCCGTTCCCTTGATGGGCCTTGTTTCCACCTCGTTGTTATTGATCCGGAGGAACCTTTCCATGGAAAATGACAACAAGTGCCTGTTTTCAAATTCCAGGTAAGCGCCGAAAGGCACCTGGTTATGCTGCCTTATTTTTTTGTAAATCAGCCAGGGGACGGCATTGGTGCGCGCGCTATATCTCTGCGAAAGGTTCACCTGGTACACGTCGCCCTGTTCGATGTATCTTTTGATCTTGTTTATAGCCAGCGTGTAAGATGTTTTCGTGAAGTTTGATGTGATAACCGGCTTTTCGGGTGCTAAAGGGTTTTTTTCGCTGTCTTTAGACGGTTTATAGCTGCAAATACGGCCCAGGAAGTAATCCCTTCGTAATTTGGCACGTTCCCGCACGATGGATTTATTGGTTTCAGGCAGGCCGGTGGATATCAGGTACGACTGGTTTTTAAAATGATCGTAAACGATAATACAGTCATAAAAACCAAACTCAACCGCGGGCCACTTGAAAGCGTCAATTGACGCACTGCGTGCATCTCTTGACGTGGTTTTTATTTTTTCAATGAATGTCCCGGCGTCGTAGGAAATATAACCCGCCGCGGCGCCCAGGGGAAAACCGGTGTTTTTGCCAACGCCGGGGTTGAACGAGTATTTCTCAAGCAGGTGTCCGAGTTTCCTGAAACAATCCCTGCTGTTTGAGCTGAATTTCAAGAAGGGGGAGACGAAAATCAGAGAGTGTCCGTTTAAGCCATGTTTTACAGGCGTATCGCCGGGCCCTGAAATACTGCTGTCAAGGAATATAGGCGAGTCTTCGCATTTTAGCGCTTCAAAAAGCCCGATTGCTGAAAGATTAACAGGGATTTTCTCGATGATCATGAGAGGGTGTTGGATATATTCTTCGTTTTATTATACAATATTTTACGATAAAAATACGCCAGCCGGAGGTGCGCCTTCAAACTGGAAGTCCATATAGTCGTTTCATCCGCAGTCGGTGTAATCACATACGCCGTTTTCAGGTCTTTTGAAGCGGCTCTGTGCGCTTTTCTCTCCGGGATTTTCATCGACCTGGACCACTTTTTCGATTATTTCATGGATGTGAAAAAGTTCAGGTTCAGCGTGGCTGATTTTTTTTACCGGCTGAACGGGGTAAAAATAAAGAAGGCCTACGTGCTCCTGCATTCATACGAAGTGATGGCTTTTTTCATAGTCCTTGCGGCGAAAACAGAGTCGCCGGCAGTCCTGGGTATCTGCATCGGCATGCTTACCCATTTCACGGCGGATATCCTGTGCTGGAGGGCGTATTTCTATTCTTATTCGCTTATCTACAGGATGATCATGAAATTCGAGATGAAAAGGATCTTCAACGTATCATGAAAAATTCAAACTCCTGCATAAGGATCATCGGCGGTCAAATGTCGGGCCAATTACTGAACAAGATCCCGGAACAGCTGGATTTGCGGCCGATCCTCGCGCAGATAAAGAAATCAGTTTTTGACATCATCAAACTCAAGGTAATGGACGCGAATTTCCTGGATTTGTTTGCCGGGACCGGCTCGGTGGGGATCGAGGCGGTATCCAGGGGGGCAAAACACGCGGTTTTTATTGAATCAACAAGCGGCGGAGTGAAAATGATAGAATCAAACCTTGATAAGCTGAAGATCAAGGAACTCGGCAATGTTTACCAGAGGGATGTCCTCTACGACCTGGGCTGGTTGTCAAACGCTTACAAGGATAATTATTTCGATATTATATTCCTGGGCCCTCCGTACAAGGCCCTGCTGGTGAACAAGACTCTTGAAAACATTGCTAAAGCGGCGTTGCTCAGGGAAGACGGCATGATCATAGCCCAGCACCATAAGACGGAGGATGTAGACGGCTCGCTTTTTGAGATTTACCGCAGGGAAAAATACGGCGATACGATCGTGACATTCCTAAAAAATAAAAAACAGCAATAAACGGAGAATTTTACCCCATACGCTTCCTAACGCGTAGCATGGGGTATAACCCCGAAATTAAAAGGTATAGAATTTCGGGATTTCGTCCAACTCAAAGAGGTAAAAATGAGCAGGGTGATTGTTGTGAAGTTCGGCGGGAACGCGACGGAAAACAGGGTTTCCAGGAAGAAAATACTTGCCAATATAATAACCCTGAATAAAAAAATGCCTGTCCTGGTTGTCCACGGGGGCGGCCCGCAGATAAGCAAAATGATGAAGGATGCCGGTATAAAGCCCAGGTTTGTCAACGGCCTGCGCTTTACCGACAGGAAAACCATGGAGATCGCTGAAAAAGCCCTCGCGGCGATAAACAGCTCCATCACAAAACAGATAAATATAATGGGCGGAAACGCTTTCGGTATCTCCTGCCGGGAAGGCGGGCTGATCGTTTCAAAACGCGTGAAGGAACTGGGATACGTGGGCGAGGTTCAAAGCATGGACATGCGGCTGCCGGCGCTGCTTTTTAGCGTGAAAATCGTGCCGGTGGTCATGCCCGTGAGCTCTGACGGAAAAAAGACAACGCTGAACATGAACGCTGATACCGTGGCCACGGAACTCGCCATTGCTTTCAGGGCAGAGCGGCTGGTGTTTTTAACAGATGTTCCGGGCGTCAAGGACGCGGGCGGCAGGGTCATAAAATCGATAAAAACCGGGAACATTGAAAAAATGATAAAGACAGGAGTTGTAACCGGCGGGATGATCCCTAAATTAAAGGGCTGCGCCGCGGCGATCAAGCGCGGGGTAGGCAGTGTCCAGATAAGCGACGGTACTCATGGAATTTCAGCCGGCGCCGGGACCACGGTGGTAAAATGAACAAAAAATACGTGAACGGCGTAAAAGAACTTGAAAAAAAATATATACTTCAGACCTATAAACGCCAGGAAGCCGTTTTTACAAGGGCTAAAGACAAGTATGTTTGGGATGAAACCGGCCGCAGGTACCTTGATTTTTTCACAGGCATCAGCGTTTGCAACCTGGGGCACAGCCCTGAAAGTGTTGTCCGCGCGATCCGCAAACAGTCTGAAAAACTCATTCATGTTTCGAACCATTATTACACCCGGCTTCAGGCGGAGCTTTCCCGGATGCTTGTAGAGAAAAGCTTCGGGGCGGGAAAAGTGTTTCTTTCAAATTCAGGGGCTGAAGCCAACGAATGCGCTATAAAGATAGCGCGCAAGCACGGAAACAATAAAGGGGCTTTCGAGGTCATTTCTTTCAATAATTCCTTTCACGGAAGGACCATGGCAGCGCTTTCAGCCACGGGGCAGAAAAAATTCCACAAATATTTCAACCCGTTTTTGAAGGGCTTCAGGTTCGCGGATTTTAACGATATTGACTCGGTTAAAAAGCTTGTAACCCCAAAAACCTGCGGCATTATAATCGAGCCGGTGCAGGGCGAAGGCGGAGTATATGCCGCGGACAAAAAATTCCTGCAGGGCTTAAGGTCTCTGTGTGATAAACATAAATTACTGCTTATTTTCGACGAGATCCAGTGCGGGCTGGGGCGGACGGGAAAGCTTTTCGCATACAGGTATTTCGGCGTGAAGCCAGATGTGATAACCCTGGCCAAAAGCATTGCAAGCGGCCTGCCGCTGGGCGTAACGCTGGTTAACGAAAAATATTCAGGAGTTTTACAATACGGGGACCACGGTTCCACTTTCGGCGGCTGTCTTGTCAGCTGCGCGGCGGCGATTGAAACACTGTCGTTGCTGGATTCCCGGAAAGTCCTTGCGAACGTGGTAAAAACCGGCAGATACCTGGAAAGCAGGCTTTCAGGGCTCAAAAGAAAGTATCCCTGTATCATTAAGGAAATCCGCGGCCTGGGGCTAATGCTCGGGCTGGAACTAAATATTGACGGCGCGAAAATCGTAGAAGAATGCCTTCATAAAGGGCTTATCATAAACTGCACGCAGGGCAAAACACTGCGTTTCCTCCCTCCATTCACCATCAATAAAAAAGATGTTGACAGCGCAGTCGGCATACTTGACGGCATTTTCGGTAAAATAAACAATTAATTATTATTGGGCTGGTTGTTGCTGTTCCTGCGGTACCGGCGGCTGGCCGGGAAGTACCTGTTGCGGGTTCTGGCCTATAACAAACCTATCCTTTGAAATGGTTATTTCAACGCGGCGGTTTTTCATGCGCCCCGCCCTGGTGGTGTTGGGAGCCATGGGCTTCCGGGCGCCCCATCCCTTGACGGTCATTCTTTCGGCTTTCACGCCTTTTTTGACCAGGTAGCTGTAAACATTCCATGCCCGCGGGCTGGAAAGTTCGGTGGCAAATTTTGCCTCTGAAATATCGGTATGGCCTTCTATTATGACCTTGTTTTCCGGGTAATTCTGTATCGTGGCTACGGCCTTGTCGAGCGCGGTGTAAGCTTCCGGTTTCATCGACGCCTTGTTCCTGTCAAAAAGCACCTCGGAAGACAGCGATATTTTCAGGCCCTGGAATTCCTTCTTGACTTCTTTCAAGGGCGGGACATTAACGGTTATAGGAAGTTCCGCCAGTGTTTTATTGCCCGCCAGGTCGAAAACAACGATCTGCGCCCGGTAATCCCCGTTAGGGATCAGTTCGCCGTACACGTCATCCTTGCCGCCCCAGGCCACTTCATTTTGGTAATAAGTAGATCCTATGGTTTCCTCGGTTGATTTGAATGTTTTCACTATCTTGTTTTTCGAGCTTATAATGCTTATCTGCCAGCGGTCAAGCGGATTGGCGTCAGTCAGTATGAAGAAGAACGTTGTTTCGTCGGTTATTCTGTCATTGTTGGGCGTGATTGTCGTTGTAGAAGCGGTAAACGTCACCTGCGGAGGCGTCAAGTCAATCTGCAGGGTCTGGCGCAGGGACTTTCCGACCTTCCCGTCGGCTTTTATTACCAGTTCGGCCTCATAATTGCCTTCAGGCGCGTAAGAATCGAGGTCGGTCTTGGCGTCCCAGTTGATGATTTTCGGCAGGGGCAGGGGCTGCCCTTTCGGGTCATCAGGCGCCGGCGCGCCTGAAATGACCTTCACCGGCGCGTTGTACATGTCGTATATCTGCAATTCCCAGGATTTCAAGGTTGTTATCTGGGGTACTTCCGGCAGGAAAAAAGTGCTGTCCTTTATACCGTCGTTGTTTGGCGAGAATTGCGCGGGGTCCACTTTTAGGGCTACATCAAAGGTGACGGGCGGTTTTTCGTGATTGCCGAATTTCATGACGAAAGTGACACGGTGAGTGTCTCCTATCGTCGCCATGGGCTGGTAGGCGTAATCAATACCCACTCCCTTGATGTGCAGCCCTATACCGGCGCGCAGGCTAGACATGGAGTCAAGCGCCTGGACAGCCTTGTCGTCAGTGAGGTATTTATATCCAAGCCGCAGGGCAAGTATGTTGGCGCCCCAGTGTTCAATGCCGACGCTGTAGCTTGGAACCCCGATGTCAGGTTTGTCGCCCTGGAGAACGAAGTTAATTAGAGAGGATTGTTCCGGGAGGTCCAGGGTGAACGCGACCCCGGCGCTGTGGGTTACGGGCATTTTTTCCTTTACCTGGGAATTTGTATAAACGAATTCAGCGGCGCCGAAATTTTTCAAGGCGTATCCGAAAGAAACAGCGCCGTTAACGGTGCGGAGCAGGAATCCCGCGTCGGCGCACATGACGCTGGCGTTGTAATCTGTATCAAGGTATTCCTGGGCTGATTTTGCGGTGATGCCGAGGGCAAATGTCTGGGAAAGCCTGCCGGCGTAGGAAATACCGGCGCACATATCGTACGGACTGAAGGTGTTTTTGAGCATGCCGTTTTCAAACCTTGTCAACGGAGTTCCGCCAAGG
>MGVM01000083.1:11110-12454 GCA_001800495.1 Elusimicrobia bacterium RIFOXYB2_FULL_48_7 | reverse complement strand
TTGTTGTCAGCAACGCGATACTTCTTGTTGATTACACCAATACATTGCGCAGGAAATACGGAATGGCGCTTGAAGAAGCGATCATTACGGCAGGCCGGACCAGGTTGAAGCCGGGTTTGATGACTACGCTGACAACGACTGTTGGCATGCTTCCGCTGGCGTTGGGGCTTGGCGAGGGCTCGGAGATGAGCGCGCCTATGGCTGTTTCAGTAGTTGGCGGGCTTGCTGTTTCAACAATACTGACGCTTGTTTTTATACCGACGCTGTATTATATAATAGAGAAAAAGTTCAGGAAAAATAACGCATAAAAGCGGTTTTATATTTTCAGTGTTGCCTGCGAATCGGTCCCGGTTTTTTCCTTGATTATCTGGAAAAGCTTTTTTTCAGTCTGCGGATGCATCAGGACTATGACCAGTCCGCCAACTATGTTCCCCAGGGTCACGGGAATAAGATTTTTGAATATTTCGATAAACCCCGTAAGGGTCCAAAGCCCGCCTTTCAGCGCCAGCCCAGCCGGTATGAAGTACATGTTCGCGATGGAGTGCTCGTAACCGGAAACCACGAATATCATGATAGGAAAGAAAATCCCAAAAATCTTGCCTGAGACCGTTTTTGATGCTATGCACATGATGACCGCCAGGCATACCAGCATATTGCAGAGTATCCCGCGGGAGAACGCCTGGAAAAACGAAAATGAAATCTTTGCCTCGGCCAGTTTCACCGCGGTTTCACCAACAGGATTAAGCACCCCTGCTGACCCCTCGATCCCCGAATAATAAACCAGCCATACCATAAACAGCGCTCCCAGGAAATTCCCCGCGTAAACAATTATCCAGTTGCGCAGGAGTTTCAGGGTGTGGAACCTCCGATCTATGAGCCCAATTGCCATCAGGATATTCCCTGTAAAAAGCTCAGCCCCGGGAATAAGCACCAGCATCAGGCCCACGCTGAAAACGCTTCCCGCTATGAATTTTGTAAGCCCCGTGTCCGCAGGCCCGCCGCTTAACACGACAGTCGCTGCAATAGCGCCAAAACTGATGTAAATCCCGGCAAGTATGCCGAAAATGAACTGGGCGAGCTTGCTTGATGTGGCCTTTTTTTCACCGATCGCGATCAATGACTGAGAGATCTCTTTTGGCTGAAGGAATAATGTGTCGCTGATGGCAGTGTACCTCCGCTCCGTGATTTGTGGGTTTTGCTGGCTGTAATTTTACATCATTATTGAACGCTTGGCAAACCTGTGGACGGTTTGCCCTTCGCACCCTGCTCAGTCAAATTTGTCGACAATTTGCCCTTCGCACCCTGCTCAGGTTGCTTTTTTATTTCCTTTATTATAGAATCAAG
>MGVM01000083.1:8511-11097 GCA_001800495.1 Elusimicrobia bacterium RIFOXYB2_FULL_48_7 | reverse complement strand
CGCCAGAAAAACCTGACAATAACAACATCACCGAGCAAGGAGGACACAATATGTCAATTCTAACAAGAATGTTCCCAAACGCGTTCAATCTTTTTGATTTGTACGAGAAACAGATCGGGTACGCGGTGGAAGCCGCCACCTATTTCAGGAAAACAGTGTCCGAGGGGACTTTGAGCAAAGAGTCGCTTGACAAGATCCACGACCTGGAACACCAGGGCGACGAAGTTGCCCACGAGATCATAGAGCAGCTGAACAAGACGTTCATAACGCCCTTTGACCGGGAAGACATACACAAGCTGGCCAAGGAAATAGACGATATCGTTGACATGATAAATACCCTGACAGGCAGGCTGCTGCTGTATAAACTTACAAAAGTCAATAAAAATCTTGTGGAATTCTCGCAGATGATCGAGGAATCTGTTGTAAGCGTTGAAAGGGTAATTAAATGCATGCGCAACACCAAGGATAAAACCCTGGTGAAAGACGCCTGCGTTGAAGTCAATCGGCTGGAAAATGCGGGAGATGCCTTGAGGGACAAGGCTCTTACCGAGCTATTCGATACAGAAAAAGACCCGATAGCGGTCATAAAATGGAAAGAAATTTACCAAGAAGCCGAAACCATCCTTGATATATGCGAGGATGTGGCTCACGTAGTTGAAAACATAATCGTAAAACAGGTTTAAGGTTACCCCATATCCTTCCAAGCGGATATCATGGGGTATTAAAAAGGAAATAAAATGACATTAACGATCCTTCTGTTAATTGTGCTTGCTCTTGCTTTTGATTTTTTAAACGGGTTTCATGACTCGGCAAATTCCATTGCCACAATAGTGACTACGCGGGTGCTTTCTCCCCGGCTTGCCGTTGTTTGGGCGGCATTCTTCAATTTTATTGCATTTCTTTTCTTTGGCCTTCATGTTGCAAATACGATAGGCAAGGGAATCATTGATATTGCCATTGTGGATAAGCAGCTTATTTTTGGCGCTTTGATGGGAGCTTGCTGCTGGAACCTAATTACCTGGTATTTTGGCCTGCCGACAAGTTCTTCGCACGCGCTGATCGGCGGTATGATAGGCGCGGCGCTTGTTAAGGCAGGCACAAAAGCGCTTGTGTGGAAGGGAATAATAAAAACGGTGACTTTTATTTTTGTTTCACCTATGGCAGGGCTTGTTTTAGGTTTGCTGTTTGGTGTTTTAGTATACGGCTTGTTCCGAAAAAGTATACCTACGAGTGTTGACCATATTTTTAGAAAAGGCCAGCTGATTTCAGCGGCCTTGTATAGTCTGGGCCACGGCGGAAATGACGCGCAAAAAACCATGGGTATTATCGCCAGCCTGCTTTTTGGCGCCGGGCTCCTGGGCAGTACGTTTTATGTCCCTTTCTGGGTTGTAATTTCCTGCCACGGGGCAATTGCCCTCGGCACTATGTTCGGCGGATGGCGTATCGTAAAAACTATGGGCCAGAAAGTCGCAAAGATAAAACCGATTGACGGTTTTTGCGCGGAATCAGGAGCAGCAATCATGCTGTTTATTGCTTCCGCTTTAGGTATTCCCGTGAGCACCACGCATACTATTACCGGATCAATTATGGGCGTAGGTTCCCTTAGAAGGTTCACCGCGGTTAAATGGGGCGTCGCCGGTAACATCGCCTGGGCGTGGTTGCTCACGATTCCGTGCTCCGCTTTAATATCGGCAATTTCTTATACATTGGTTCAAAAATTCCACTAACCCCCGCCAAAAATGTTTAAAAAAATTTCCGCCAAACCCTTCAAAGCACACCTGTTTGCGCTTGCTTCATACCTTGGAATAACACTTATTTTCACATACCCGCTTGTCCTGAATTTTACCACTCATATGGCGGGCGCGGGGCCGGGGGACGACCAGATCTTCTACTGGAACCTGTGGTGGTTCAAGCGGGCCCTGGTTGACCTGAAAACCAACCCGCTTTTCTGCGACTGGATACTCTACCCTTTCGGTTCAACCACCGTTTTCAGCCCGTTGACGGTGTTCAATGACGTGTTTTCGCTGTTCCTTCATCCGTTTTTCAATCTGGTCACGATATATAACATAATTCTCGTGTTTGATTTTGTTGTTTCGGCTTACGGAGCGTTTCTCCTGGCGGATTACGTTATTGGCAACAAAAAAGCCGCTTTCATCGCCGGGATTATTTTTGCTTTTTGCCCTTATAAGTTTGCCCACCTGCCGGGCCACTTCAGCCTGACTTCCACGCAATGGCTGCCTTTCTATGCGCTTTACCTGTTAAAAACGGTTGAAGGAGGATTTTCTTTCAAAAACAGTTTTCTTGCCGGGTTGTTCCTTCTTTTAGTGGCCTTCAGCGATTATTACTATTTGAACTATGCATTCCTGTTCACCTTTTTTTACCTTGTTTACACCTGGGCCGCTGATAAAAAACTCATTTTAAACAAAGGTTTCGCAAAAAGCGCGGCGGTAGCAATGTTTGTCGCCGCAGTTGGTTTTTCGCCCCTGGTGATTTCCGCTTACAAGGATTTTCTATACGGCAGCTATGCATTTGGGAAGATCAGCGCTTATTCCGAGTATGTTTCCGATATCGCGGCTTTTTTCACGC
>MGVM01000083.1:0-8462 GCA_001800495.1 Elusimicrobia bacterium RIFOXYB2_FULL_48_7 | reverse complement strand
GCGGCCCGGCGGAAAACCTGGTGTTCCCGGGTTATACCGTTATATTCCTGGTTGTTTTTGGTTTTATTAAATTCCGCCCGGTGCCGCGGCAGATAAAGTTCTGGTTTTATTGCGCTGTGGCATTTTTTGTTTTATCGCTGGGCCCTTTCCTCCACGTTTACGGTGTTGAATTCAAGATCTGCCCTCTGCCGGGCTACATCATGACTTTTATTCCCGGATTAAGCGGGATGAGGTGTTTCAGCCGCCTGGTGATAATGGGCATGCTGTGCCTTTCAGTTGCAGTCGCCTGGGCATGCAAAATGATTTTCCAGCGGTACCTGAAACCCCGGGCCTGGGCCCCGATGGGAAATCTGGCGTTTTTCGCGTTTTCAGGGTTGGTAATATTTGAGTTTTTACCCGCGCCTTACCCAATTTATAAATTTTCGGTGCCAGAAATCTACAGCGAGATAGCAAAAGAGCCCGGCGATTTTACTCTTCTTGAAATCCCCATGAAATGGTATATAACCGGTTCGCATATAACCGAGCCCGCCGCCCTGGAATACCAGCTGGCGCAGACCGTACACGGCAAAAGGTTGATTTCCGGTTTTATAGCGCGCGGGGCGCCCACGCAGCCCGAGCACTATTTCAGCATGCCCCTGCTCAACAAGATCCATTGTCTCCAGAAAAAGCTCCCGTTTGAGAAGTTCTATGAAGAACCGGACGCCAAAAGCGCCCTGGAAACTGTCAAAGCGTTGCACATCAGGTATATAATTGTCCATAAGAATGCTGTAAACCAGGCTGCAAAACGCTATGTTGAAAACCACATGCCCGTGAAAAAGCGCAAAATTTATGACAAGGAAGGGATTGAAGTGTTCATGGTTGCCCCGCAAGGCGCCGGCGCTCCTGCCGAGTCAAACATGGCCCTGCTTGAACAGGGCTGGTATGAAAGGGAATTATGGGGGGATAAATTCTACATGAACTGGTCAAGGGGGCGCAGGTCCCTCATCTCGTTTTTTTCAAATAAAACCGGAGATAAAACATTACGTTTCCGTGCGGTAGGGTTTCCCTTTGACCGGGACCAAAACCTGCGGGTATATGTTAACGGCAGGTATTTATGCGGCCGGAAGCTTCCCGGGGTGTGGGCGGATTATTCGGCCACGGTGCCCGCGGCAATGCTTAAAAAAGGAAGAAACAGCGTAGAATTCAGGTACAGGACCGTAAAAAGCCCCAGGAGCGCTCACGTTAATCCCGGCGACGGCAGGCGCCTGGCAATGGCAATGAGCGGTTTTAAGGTTTGTGTTTCCCCGAATAATATGCCATAATGAAAATAGAAGCACAAGGAGGATTCGCGATGAATATGTACGTAGGCAACATGTCACAAGATGTAACAGAAGAAGATTTAAGAGTTGAGTTTGAAGCGTTCGGCAAGGTGCAGTCCTCGGCGGTAATCAAGGACAAATTCACCGGTTTATCCAGGGGATTTGGGTTTGTTGAGATGCCGGCCAAGGAAGAAGCGACAGCAGCAATGGCAGCCCTTAACGGGAAAGACATAAAGGGCAAAGCAATTTCCGTTAATGAAGCGCGCCCGCGTGAAGATCGCGGCGGCAGCGGTGGTGGCGGCGGTTTCCGCGGCGGTAGCGGCGGTGGCGGCGGTTTCCGTGGTGGACGCGGCGGCGGTGGCGGTGGCGGCGGCCGTGGCGGACGTAGCGGTGGTGGTGGCGGTGGTTTCAGGGGCGGTTGGTAATACGGTTGTAAAATCGTAGCAACAGCTCATTAAGAATAGAAATCAATAAAATAGCGGCGCAATAATATGCCCGCTATTTTTTTACCCCATACGCTTTTAAGCTTGGAGCGCAATCCCTAAACTTCAATTCCACGATTTATGTGGCGTTTAGGGGCCAATCGCGTAGCATGGGGTACCTATAAGGAACTGGTATTATCTGTTTTGGTTATTATTACCGCGCAGGAAACAAGTATCAGCAGGACCCCAGCAATCCCTCCGGGGGAAAGTTTTTCGCTGAAAAGGAACACGCCGATAAAAATATTGAAAATCGGCGTCAGCATTGAAAGCAGTGACCCTGTTGAAACGGGGAGGTATTTGTAGGAATATGTCATTGCCAGCTGGCCTATGGCAGCGGTGATGCCTATAAGCAGCAGAATTATTCCTCCGGAAAGGCCTATATCTGAAGGCAGAAGCTCAGCCGGCACGACAACCAGCCAGAAACCGATAACGCATTGCGAGAAAAATATGGAGTACGAGGATTCGGATTCCCTCAGTTTTTTCACTATCGCTATGGCGATAGCCGAAAAAACGGCTCCCATAACAGCTATAGCCTCGTAGAGCCCCAGGGACATATCCATCCCGCTGCCGGAGGATGATATCAGGAAGAGCCCTGCGAAGGCGGATATTATCATCAGCCACTTGAGCGGGCTTATTTTTTCTTTCAGGAAGATCATGCCGATGACCGCCACAAAGATCGGGTATGAATAATTGATTATTGTCCCTTTCGCCAGCCCAATTTTGCTGATGGAAAGGTAGTAAATAAAAGTGGCTATCCCGCCGAAGAAACCCCTGGAGAAAAGCAGGCGGCTGCTGAAAAAATCAAGTTTTATTTTATTGAAAATTGCGGCCGTGGACAACAGCGCTATGCCGATGGCAAACCGGAAAAAGGAAGTTTTGAAGGAATCAATGTTGTCAGCGTAGCGTACCATCCCCGACATGACGGCGAACACGACAGAAGAGAATATCATTGCAAGGATGCCGTTCAGGTATTGTTTTTTCATCGGTTATGCTATTCAACCCCGGCGTTTTTTACCTTGGAGGTTTTGCGGAGCCGCAGCGTAGGGGGAAAATTCACGGAATCCTTGAATTCCGGGTTGATGAAGGAGGAGTTTGTGTCAAAGCCCAGCGACTGCCACTTGCTGAAGCCGGTGATGTCGCTTCCGTTTACGGTGAAGTACAGGAATTTCTGCCCGCCTTTGTAGTACCACACATTTTCATCGAAATCAATATCCTTGAAGCTGTTGTTTTCATCGTTTGAAACTCCGGGATTCTTTGACTTCCTGATGCTGTCGCACACATAGAAAATATTATTCCTGAAAGTGCAGGACGACGCCCACTGGAGGCTGACAGTTCCATATTGGTCTTCCGCGGTGTTAAGGACGCCGTTGTTGAACAGCGTGTTGTTGAGGAATGCGCAGCCGGCCGCGCTTTTCGCGCCTTTAGCATTAACAGGGTCCCGTGAAGGCCCGCCAAGGCTTATCCCTGATACGTGGCAGTAAAAAATGAAGTTATTCTTCACCTTTACCCCGGTGGCGGTTTTGTCCGGGGCCCAACACCCCGCCGCTATCCCATAATTGCAGTTGAATACCCTGTTTTTTTCGATATTGATGTCCCTGGCGCCGTCAACATGTATGCCGGCCGCCACGCGCTTACCTTTGAAAACCGGGTTTGGAAATGAATCGATGTTAGACACGGAATTGCTGCGGCAGGTACCGTCCCTGGCTTGGTCGAAATCGGGTTCGGGGCATGTTCCCCTGAAACCCCTGAAGCTTATACCGGTGTTATCATGGCCCTTGACGGTGTTGTCGGTAATCCTGAAATTCTCGACATTGCCGTTCAGGACGATCGCTCCGCCTCGCCCCAGCGTGCAGTTGGATATGTAGTTCGAGTCAATAACGAAATCGCTGATCGGTTCATCCGGTTCAGTGCCGAACACCGCTATGCCGAAGGCGTTGGACTCATCGGCCTTGGCGGAATTTATTTTCGTGATAGCATTGCCGACAAGGTAAATGCTGGTCCCGCAGCCATCTATAAAAATCCCCTTGGGAATCATAAGGGGACTGGCGGCGGAATTGTTCATGATTTTCAGCCCGATTATTTTCACGTAGCTCTTGTCGTGCATGTAAATACTGGCTTCGCCAGGCACGTTTTTGCCGTCCAAAACCGGCTGGGCTCCTTTGTAGGGCCTGATGGTCACGAATTTGCCGGGAGCGCCGCCTGTCTTGATCGTTATTTTTTCGCGATATGTGCCTGCTTTAATGTATAGTGTGGAGCCGGGAGTGAGGGCGTTGACGCCTACCTGGATGGTCCTGAAAGGTTTTTCTTCGGTGCCGGGGTTAGTATCCGAACCCTTGGGGGAAACATAATATGCATCGGCGAACAGGTTGGTGAAAGCGGCTGAGGCCAATAGTAGAATGACAACTAATACCCTGATTTTGTTCATCTTAGTATATTCTAATAAATAATCAATGAAAAAGGAACCCTGTTACGGTCACATTCGGGTCATATTGGCATGGTAGTATATATCAGGAAGAAAGAATGATATAATAATTATACGTTTGAGGAGGGCCTAAGATGTCAATATCGGTTGTTTTGCCCGTCTACAATGAAGAGAGCACTATTGAGAAAGTTTTAAGAGATTATAACCGGGAAATGCAGAAATTGCCGGATTTTGAAATGATTGTTGTTGATGATTGCAGCGTAGATTCAACTCCAGGGATACTGGCTGGCCTTTCACGGGAATTACCCAGTCTCAAAGTGTTGAAAACAGATGTTAATAGCGGGCATGGCGCGTCACTGATGCTGGGATTCGCAAACGCCGGAAAACAGATGATATTTTACACCGATAGTGATGAGTGTTTCAGGGCGGATGATTTCTGGAAACTGTATAATAACAGGGATAAGGCGGCGCTTATATCTGGCTGCCGCGTTAACAGAAAAGACCCTGCGGAAAGAATAATCATTTCACGGATAGTAAAATTATTTATTAAAATCATGTTCGGAATTAAAATAACCGATCCCAACAGTTCTTTTAAGCTGATCAGGAAACAGCATGTTTTATCAATCGAAACAACCTTAAGAAAACATGGTATCAAAACCTGCACAATGGCACCTTCAATTGTATTCAGCATTGTGGCGGCCGGAAAAAACGAGTTGTTGGAAGTGCCTGTTGAATATTTTCCAAGAAAAAACAACAGGTCCTGTTTACGCGGATTAAAATTATTGAAATTCTGTATAACAGGGCTATGGGGCCTGTTTCTTTTAAAAAGCGTCATGCCCGAAATGAGATGAATAAAAGAGCCCATGTAATTGCCCTGGCGGGGTACATCCTGATCACTCTGTTTTTTTTAGCCCCGCTGCTCCCTCATTTTAATACCCACATTCCGGGGTTAAAATCAGATTCCATGGTATTTTTGTGGAATTTGTGGTGGGTGAAGAAAGCGTTTGTAAGCCTCCATAGCAATCCATTCTTCTGTGACTACATTCTTTATCCATTCGGGGTTTACCTTACCACACATCCATTAAGCCTTCTCAACGGCATTATTTCACTGCCGTTACAGTTTGTTTTCTCCGAGGCTGTTACCTATAACCTTCTGGTAGTCAAATCATTCGTCCTGCCGGCATTTGGGATGTATTTTCTTGTAACCTATCTTGTTAACAACAGGAAAGCTGCTTTTATTTCGGGAATTATATTTTCATTCAGTCCATATAAGCTGATCCACCTGTATGCGGGCCAGCTGAATGTCATCTCGACCGAATGGATCCCTTTTTATGTGCTGTTTTTGATAAAAACATTCAAGGATGATTTTAAAGTACACAATGCTTTGCTCGCGGGCCTATTTCTTGTGTTCTCGGCCTTCACTTTTGAATATTATTTCGTTTTTTTACTGATTTTTACAGTGATTTATGCTTGTTATATGTTATTTATGCATAATAAAGCGTTTAATAAAGATCTCGGTAAAAGCTTTGGAATATTCGCTTTAGTATTAATAATAGGATTACTGCCTTTATATTACAATGTTTTACTTCAAATTATTAATGATAGATATATACTGGCAAGCCAGAAAAGGATCGCCGAAGTATATTCAGCCGACCTGTTCAGCTATCTGATCCCAAGTACGACTCATTTTCTCTGGGGAAACATCGTAGTAAATTACGTTAAATTTCCAGCGGGCGGTGAAGCCATGTCATTTTCCGGCTTTCTGGTTTTGATAGTGGCTGTATATGCAGGGATAAAATATTCTGATAAATACAGCGATATTCGTTTGTGGAACATCACAGGAATCATATTTTTTGTTATTTCTCTTGGGCCAGTCCTGCATGTTTGGGGTAAGGAACATATTTTTGGATTGCCGTTCAGGGTCTTTCTGCCTGGCGTGTTTTTTGAATACCTGCCGATTATCGGAAATGCAAGGGTAATGGGAAGATATTCTATCATGGCCCTGTTTGTTTTGTCGGTATTATTCGCGTATTATTACAAAAATCTGGAAAGCAGGATCCATGGCAGGGTAAAAATATTCACTGTCATGGGAATGATGATATTTGTAATATTATTTGAATATTATGAGAAGCTTCAAATAAACAATATCTCAGTACCGTCGAACTATGAAAAAATATCCCGGGAAAACGGCGATTTTACTGTTCTTGAGCTCCCGCTGGACTGGGGTATTGGGTATCCAAACGGTTACAATACTCAAATTGAACTGCAATATTACCAGACGAAACATGACAAGCGTGTTATAGGAGGAGTCAGGGCCAGATGCCCGTCCAATACAATTGAAAAATTCCTTTCCGTGCCATTAATAAACAAGCTGTTTATTTTAGGCCTTAAAAAAGAAATACCTAGAGTGGATTTATCTGACCGGGTTGCTGCCAAAGGCATGATAAATGCCCTGGATATCGGGTATATCATCCTGCACAAAGAACATTTCAAAGGAAAGGTGCTTGAAATAAGGGGATATCTGGAAAAACTATTCCCGGTATCCCTTGTTTCAGAAGATCCCGGTATGTTATTATACAAAGCAGAAAAATCACGCGTTTTTAACAGGGAACAGGCTTTAAAGTGGATTAACGAATACCTGCCGAACCCTGAAATTATCTACATGAGAGGATGGTATGACCTGGAAGCCGGGGATGGTATTACGTTCAGGTGGTCAGACGGTAAAGTAGGCAGGGTTATTGCAAAAATCGGGGATGTCGGCGACTATTCACTGGAAACGAGAGTTATGCCTTTCCCGTATGATAGCAAAAAGCATAAAATTGAAGTTACAGTAAACAGGCACAGGTTGATTGTATGGGAATTAAAACCTGACTGGAATAATTATTCTGTAATAATACCCGCTTCGTTTTTAGTCAAGGGAGACAATTCTATAGAATTTCACAGCAACTGCGCCAGCATTATAAAAGAAGTTCTGCCATCATGTAATGACCCCAGAAAAATATCTGTCGGTGTTGGTTATATTAGAATGAAATCATTGAAATAATAGATCTGCTGCAGGCCCCCCAAAAAAATACTCCCCGGTTTAGAGGGAGTATTTTTGTTTTTAACGTAAATAACAGCAAAGCTTCGCTTTGCGGCTACAGCAATGGCTTATTTCAGCGGGAGCTTGACGGGTTTCTTCTTGGTTCCCGACAGGTACGCGCCGAATACTATTTCAAGCGACTGCAGGGCTTCTTCCGCGGTCACGGGCAGGGGCTTGTTGTTGAGAATGGCATCCGAGAAACTCCGGGTGAAAGCTGCCCTGGCATTAACGCCTTCCGGCAGGGGGATTTCGTTCCACTCGTTGGCTTTCAGGCCTTCAACCGCTTTTGTGGTAAATACCCTTAATTTATCGTCCTTCATCTCTATCTGGCCTTCCGTTCCGTAAATATGGTCAACGAGCTCGCCCTTTCCGAAGGCAGTGGAACTGGCTTCGATACAGCCGACCGCGCCGTTGTCATACCTGAGCGTTATAGCCACCATATCTTCTACTTCCACTTTTGTGGCGAAAGTGCCGTATTCCGAGTAGACCCTTTCGGCTTTAAGGCCGGTTATGTTAAAAAGCAGGTCTATGTTATGGATTGAATTCATTACCAGAATGCCGCCGCCGCTTTTTTCCTTGATGGCTCTCCAGTCGGTGGAAACGCGCTGGGACCAGCCGCCGGTCCAGTAGGATTCCGGTTTATAACCCATGAAAATGGACGAAATATTTATTACCTTGCCGATGACTCCCTTCTGGAACAGCTCCTTGGCTTTCACGGTCGCAGGTTTGTACCTGTAAACGAACGGCACGGAGAGTTTCACGCCGTTTTTCTGGCAGGCCTTGATTATCTTGCGGGCGTCCTTTATGTTGGTGGCTATGGGTTTTTCAATAACCACGTGTTTTTTCTTTTTTGCCGCCGCTATAGCGATAGGCTTATGCAGGAAATGCGGCACGGCTATGACAACCGCGTCGATGTCCTTTCTCTTCAATATCACTTTCAGGTCGGATGTATAGGGAACGTTGAATTCCTTTCCGAATTTTTCCGCGAATTCCGGATTGGCATCCATCACCATTATCAGTTCTGAGTTACCTGACTCCACAATACCTGTTCTTTCCGATTTGGCTATGTCGCCACAACCGATCAAGCCATACCTTAACTTTTTATCCATTCCAGCTCCTTTTGGGGCAATGCCCCTTAATTAAAATTTATTTGCTTTTAACCATTGTAGAAAAGCTTT
>MGVM01000082.1 GCA_001800495.1 Elusimicrobia bacterium RIFOXYB2_FULL_48_7 | reverse complement strand
CTTACAAAAGCTAACGCTGATTTGCCGGCCAAACAGCTGTTGATACAGAACCTGGATGACCTGCCCCCGGTTGATTACACGCTCCTTCCTTATAATAAGTACCGCTCCATAATGAGTAAAGGCAACCCGGTAATAGTGATGATGACCAGCCGCGGCTGCCCGTTTCATTGCTCCTATTGCCCGCAGGCAGGCACGAAACTGCGCAAGAGAAACGCCAAACTTGTAGCGGACGAGGTTGAACAGTGCCTGAAACTCGGCATCAAGGATATTTTGTTCTTTGATGAGCTTTTCACCCTTGAGCACCAGCGGGTGCGCGACCTCTGCGGGGAATTCCAGAAGAGAAACCTGAAATTCCGGTTCCATATCCGCACCAGGATCAAGGACACAAACCAGGAAATGATAGACCTGCTTGCCAAGAGCGGCTGCCACCTCATCCAGTTCGGGATTGAGTCCGGCACTGAAAGGATCCAGAAGCTGATGAACAAGAACCTGGACCTGAAAGTGGTGGAGCAGGTTATAAAGATGACCCGAAAGGCGGGAATCCTCACTTACGGAAACTTCATGCTGGGCTCTCCCGGCGAAACACACGAGGAAATGGAAGCAACCATCAATTTCTCCATAAAACTCCATCTTGATTTCGCGGTTTTCGCCATTACGATGCTTCTGCCGAAGACGGATTATTACGAGATGGCTTTCAAGCAGGGCAAAATAACGGAAGATTTCTGGGAAAAATATATAGCCGACCCCATGGTGCCGATCAAGAACGCCTACTGGCCGGATTTCGGCATCCAGTACCTGGAAAACGAGTGCAAGAAGGCGTATTTAAAATTTTATTTCAGGCCGTGGTTCATGATGGACTACCTGTTGAGGATCTGTTCGTTCCAGCAGATGTTTATCCACGCGAAATCCGCCCTGGCGATATTGAATAATTTCGCATTTAAAAAAATGATAAGTAAGGACTAAAGATATGATGAACAAAATTAAAAACTCGCTGAAAATCCTCCGTGGGAGCGTCACGCACGGGCATTGCATGCCGTACGCTGTGCAGTGGTATATCTCGGGCCGCTGTACCCACAAATGCCTGTATTGCGGGCTGGGGAAAACGGGGGAATTCGCGGATAACCTGAAAAACGAAGAATTATCCCTCGAAAAAATAAAGAGCGTGCTGGACGAACTGAAGGAAATAGGCGTTTTCTATGTGGCATTTACCGGCGGAGAACCGCTGCTTCTGAAGGACATCATTGAAGCCATCAGGTACGCCAAGCAAAAAGGGTTCATGGCCAGCATCACTACCAACGCCACCCAGCTCAATGAGGAAGTTGCCAAAGGGCTGATAAGCACCGGCATTGATACTATTGGCATTTCGCTGGATTACATTGATGAAACTCACGACAAGATAAGGCACTTCCCCGGAGCGTTCAAGGCCGTGGATAAAGCCATAGACAATCTGCTCAAGCATATGGGCAAGGCGAAGTCATCAATCGGAATTTCAACGGTGGTGAGCAAGTATAATTACAACCGGCTCAGGGATATTTTCGAATACGCTAAAAAGAAGGGCATCAGCGGCGTCGCGCTCCAGCCGTTCGTGAAGGCGCAGATAGAAAACGACCACATCAACAAGGAATTCGCCCTGAACGAACAGGAAATCTCGGTTTTTGACAAGGAAGTGAAGTACCTGCAGAAGCATTACGGCAAGTTGTTCAACAGCAGTAACTTTTTTACGGAGCATATTTCCGCATACTTCCGCGAGATCAACCTAAAAAAACTTAAATGCTTCGCGGGAACATCTGACTTGTCAATTTTCCCGGACGGTTCCGTTGGGATTTGTCCGTTCCTGCCTTCAGTGGGCAATTTGAAAACATCATCTCTTAAAGAAATACTCAAAACCGCGGGTTTCAAGGCGTTATGCAAGCGGGCGAAGAACAAGGAATGCCCCGGATGCATGTTCCCGCTGTTTTTTGAGCCGAACATCATTTTAAACCCGGTGACACTATTTAAAGAACTGTCATTCGCGGTAAAGAAAATACAATTCAGAAAGTAAAACAAGGACACCATGGCTAAACACCCCAAAAAAATCATTAAACCAGTTGTTCCGGAAATCCGCGAGTTAGTCCCGTTTATCCCGCAGGTAATAATCTACCTCTTTTTTGTTGTCTGGGGTTATTTCGTGGTTAAAACATATTTCCAGAAGTTTCCTGTCAACCTGAATATGCTCAATTACGTGTTTTCGCTCGCCGAATTCGCCCCTGGGACCATCGGCAGCCTGCCAGGGAATATTATCAATAGCTTTGTGTCCCTAATCCTGACCGCGCTTATCTATGTTTCCGCTTTCGGCATTGGAAGAAGGATATTCCCGAAGGATGACGCGGTTTCCGTCACGCCCCAGGAAAATTACGTTTTCTCACTCGGCGCCGGCTTCGCCGTCATAATGTACCTTACTTTCTTTATCGGACTGCTTGGCGGGTTTTACAGCGCCCTTTTCAGGATTTTGTTCCTGGCAATGACAGCCAACGGCATTTTCGAGTTAAACAAACTGCGCAGCCAGAAACTATTGCATGTGCCGAAGATAAAATTCTCGATCCTGGGCCTGATAATCACAATTACCGCCGCCTTTACCCTGGTAACCGCTTTAACCCCTGAAACTTTTTACGATACGCTCCAGTACCACATCGGCGTGCCGTTTTTGTGGGTCATGAAACACAAAATCACAGCCATGCCGACAATCATGCAGAGTTTCTACCAGATGAACGCGCACATGCTCTACGCCTTCTGCCTTTTGATTCGCGATGAGTTTCTGTGCAAGACGCTCAACTGGTCCTTCTCTATCACCGCCATCTGGGCGATTTACGTGCTGTGCAAAAAGCATTTTTCAGTAAAAACAGGCCTGCTGGCCGCCGCCATATTCATCACAATCCCGATGGGCCTTTACGTAGCCGCCAGGTCCTGCGTGGAACTGCCGATAGCGTTTTTTGAAGTGCTTGCGGTGTTCGCCGCGCTCAACTATTTGAAGACAAGCGCGAATAAGTGGCTTATAACCAGCGCCGTGTTCGCCGGAGTGTCTGTCGGGAGCAAGCACACCAGCGCGTTCAGCGTAATATCCCTGCTGTTCGCTTTCGCGGTATTCTTCCTGGTTTACAGGAGAAAAGAAATAGTTAAATTACTGCCGAAACTCGCAGTTTTCTGCCTCATCGTCGGCGCGATATTATCCCCGTGGCTCATAAAGAATTACGCCCAGGTAGGCAACCCGATATATCCCTTCGTGATAAACGCTAACGGCACCATAAACGAGCTCAGCAAGGGCAAGCCGGTAAGCTACAGCGACCAGACGCAGCTGCCGCTCACGCTGAAAAATATTTTCACTATTCCCTGGAGAGTGCCGATGGGCGAATTCCAGGAAGGCGTCTCGGGCGCGGCGTTCCTTTTCCTGATCCCCATGCTGTTTTTCTTCAGGAAATCAAACCCCGGCTCGAAATTCCTTATTCTCTATATGATCCCCTACTATCTTCTCTGGATTACCATTGGCGTGGTTTACGTGCGCCTGTTTATTCCCGGGTTGGCGGTTTTATCCGTGCTTTTAAGCTATTACGCCAGCGAGGCGAAAGTAAGTTCTTTCTTCAAGGGCTGCGTCATAACGGTGCTGGTGCTGTTTTTCGCCAATAACATATTCACCATAATGGTCTCGCAGAAATTTTCGCAGAACCCGCTGGGCTACGTGCTGGGAATGCAGTCCAAGTATGATTACCTCTCAAACCAGCGCCCCACCTACCCCTGCCCTTATTACAAAACAATTGACTGGGCGAACAAAAATATCCCGGCGGATTCAAAGATAGCTTTTATCGGTGAAACCAGGCCCTATTACGCTCAAAGGGATGTGTTCACACATTCCGCGTACGATTTCAACCAGCTGGCGCTGTGGAGCAAGCAGGCCGACAACCCTGAAAAATTAAAAGAAATACTGGCAAGGGAAAAGGTCACGCACATTCTTTTCAATGTGCCGGAAACCAAGCGCCTGAGCGGCTATGATATCCTGCAGTTTGAGCCGAAAGACTTTGAGATATTCATAAAGTTCTGGGAAAAATACGCAAAGCTTGCCGATGCCGAGATTTCCGATGTCACGCTGAATGACGGCCGCAAGGGGTCAACGATACCGGAATTCTGGGGCCAGTACAGAAGCAACCCGTTCAACTACGTGTACCTGTTTGAAATAATGCCTGAGGAAGAAGCGGTAAAGCCGCACCAGAAGCCGTATAATTTCTTATTAAGCAAGGAATTATACGAGGCAAAAAGGCATGAACTGCTCGCCCCGGTAATAGACAAACTGCTGAAAGAAAGAAGATAGGTAATTTCATTTTTGTAGCGGTCCGATTTATCGGACCTATAAGAGTGCAATAAATTGCACCGCTACATAACAGCTCTGTAACGGTTGGAACTTTTTTTCCGTAAAACCAGTCTAACCATAAAGCGAATATTTCCCCAGGGTATCGTTTATGGACAATGAACAACTTATCCTAGAGCAGGCCAGGAGCGGCAGCCTTGAAGCTTTTGAGCAGCTCATTTTAGCCCATCACGACAGGGTTTATGATACCCTCCTCAAGCTGACAGGCAATAAAACTGACGCGAACGACCTCTACCAGGAAACATTCATCAGCGCGTTCACCGCAATAAAGAAATTCAAAGGAAACTCCGCGTTTTCCACCTGGCTTTACCGCATAGCCCACAATACCTTCATAGATCACTGCAAAAAACCCCATAAGAAACACGAAATGCTTGAATCAGACGGAGAAAAAACTGCCGAAGACGGGTATTCAGCCCTGAATTCCGCCCCCGCAAGAGATGATGCACCGGAAAAGAGCGCGGAAATATCAGTTTTTGAGGAAAAAGTCAGAAAAGCCGTGCTTCTGCTTTCCTTTGACTACCAGGAACCGGTAGTCTTATGCGACATAGAAGGGTTCACTTACGAAGAGATTTCCGAAATAATGGGCATACCCATAGGCACGGTCAGGTCCCGGATCAACCGGGGCCGGGAAATGCTAAGGGATATAGTTTCAAAAGATGGGACCTTTCTTGGAACTTTTTTTCCGGCAAACCAGTCTAAATAACAGAGGCAAAGAAAATGAACACCAAACCAATAAACCAGAATCCAGAAGACATCAAAAAGATTGTAAGTATTTTAAATTCCTCAACCAAATACGCCGCGCCTGACGCTTCCAGGCAGGAACTGCACCAGAACTTGTTAAGAGCGGCTAGGGATAGGAAATATAATAGGAATGCGGCTGGCGGAATCTTTGACCGGCTGTTCACAGCGCCGCGCATGGCGCTTGCCGGTGCGGTTTTGATGTCAATAATGGTGGCCGGGTTTTTCATGGTATCAAACATACTTGATAAAGTAATAGCTTTAAAGAAACTGGATAGCTTGAATCAATTTACCGCGGGAGGCGACATATCTACGATCGGGTTAAACCAGTCAGGGGCGGTTCAGATCAGCATGGATTCCCAGGAAGCCGTGAAGGACGTTGATTTTGAAATAGAATTACCTAACGGTTTATGCATTGTAAGGTCAGGCAAGGCATTATGCAGCGAAAAAAAGCTTCATTGGAGCGGCGACCTCCAAAAAGGCGAGAATATTGTAATTATTTCCGTAAAAGGAACCATAAAAGGCGACTGGAAAGTACATGCGAACGTAAGGAAGAACAATTCACGCAAGAAAGTGGAAATCCCGCTTTCGGTGATTTGAGCAAGGTGCGAAACTCAGTTCGTCGACAGAACTGAGCAACAAAGTTTTCCCCAGGCAATCTAAAACAAGAGGTGAAGCAAGATGAAAAATTTCATGAAAAGTTTAAGAGTTCTTTTAGTGGGAATCCTGTGCTTGGGAGTAGTTGCGGCAAATGTATCCGCCTACATATTAAGCGGTTATGTAAGAGTTAACGCCAGCACAACACCAATCAGCGGGGTAACAATTAATCTTTCCGGATCAGGTACGGACACAACCACCACCGGGTTAGGCGGAGACTATGATTTTACGGTCGGCGCCGGAAATTATGTAATAACACCGGTCAGCGCAAGCTATTCATTCAGCCCTTCCTCACGGGCTGTAAGCGTTTCCGCAGACATGTTTAACCAGAATTTTTCAGGAACCCCTGTTTCGGTTGACACCAGCTCACCGACAGCGCCGGGAGTGGTTCGTGATGGTACGGGTAGTTCAGATATAAATTCAACGACGTCTACCAGTCAGCTTTCCGCAAACTGGACGGCTAGCGCCGATGCTGAATCGGGAATATCAGGTTATCTGTATGCAATTGGCACAACCGCGGGTGGCACGAACACTGCTGCCTGGACAGCATTAGGAAACATTTTAACGGTTACCCGTAACGCTTTGAGCTTGAGCGTCGGTTCTACATATTATTTCAGCGTAAAATCCCTCAACGGCACAGGGTTAACAAGCGCCGCAGCAAACTCTAACGGCGTGGTAGTTGTAAGCACCACTGATGTCACCCCGCCTACCACTCCGGGAGCAGTCCGGGATGGCACAGGTACGGATATCAGCTCTACTTATTCAACCGGTACATTATCAGCCAACTGGGATGCCTCAAGCGACCCGCAAAGCGGAATAGCGTCATATTATTATGCCATTGGAACAGCGCCCGGCGCGGTGAATATAATCGGTTGGACAAACAATGGAACAAACCTGAGTGTAACAAAAGTAGGTTTGAGTTTAACGTATGGGTCTACCTATTACTTCTCAGTTAAGGCACAAAATATGATCGGGCTGGAAAGCGCGGTCACCAATTCCAACGGGCAGTATGCAGCGCAAATCAATGTAGGTGACACAACCCCGCCAACAAACATAGCGGCAGTCAGGGATGGAACAGGCGCCGATGAATCGGCAACTACGCTCACAACTCAACTCAGCGCCAACTGGGACGTAGCAGTTGATAATGAATCAGGAGTATCAGCGTATTATTATGCCATCGGGACAACCCCGGGCGCTGTGAATATAATCGGCTGGACAAGTAACGTAGATAATCGGAGCGTAACATGCACTGGTTTGAGTTTAGTATACGGTTCTACCTACTACTTCTCTGTTAAAGCGCAAAACGGCGCCAGCCTTCAAAACTCGGTGACAACTTCCAACGGGCAGGTTGTGTTGCCAGCACCAGCAGATGTCACTCCGCCGGTTATAAGTTCGTTATCAGCGGGCAGTTTAACGGCAACCAGCGCTAACATAACCTGGACAACCGATGAAGCGGCTACCAGTCGGGTTGAATACGGGTTGACTGCTTCATATGGTTTCTTAACTACCTTAGATGCCAGCCTAGTAACCAGCCATAGCGTCAGTCTTGCCGGATTGGTGGTGGGCACCCAGTATCACTACAGGGTAATAAGCCAGGATGCGTCAGCTAATATTGTCACTTCAGCGGATGCCACCTTTACGACTTCTGCCAGCACATCAGTTACCACCTATACGATCAGCGGGAATGTCCGTGATTCTAATGTCAACGGCATAAGCGGCGTGACCGTGACATTAAGCGGTTCCGCAAGCGCCTCCGTTGTAACTGCCAGTGACGGTTCCTATAGCTTTGACGTTACTGCAGGCGGCAACTACACGGTAACTCCTTCTTACGGCGATTATAAGTTCGCTCCTGCGAGCAGGTCTTACAGTAACGTAACTTCAAACCAGGCTTACCAGCACTTCAACGGCAATCCCCAGCTACCGTTTGAAATTAAGGGAGAAATAAAAGTTGTAAACCCGAAAATCGACCCGGAAAAAGGGGAGAAATCAAGGATCAGCTACATGATCGGCAACAGCCGCACGCCTGACACCACAAAGACAGAGCACGTGACGATAAAGATATACAATGTCAACGGCGAATTCATAAAGACGGTTGTTGATGAAAATCTGCCATACGGCGGGCACGAAGCGCTCTGGAATGGCCGCAATTTTTCCGATGAAGTCGCTTCCAGCGGAGTATACCTTGTGCGCATAGAAGCGGGCGAGTTCAAGGCAACAAAGAAAATCGTAGTGATTAAATAAGGTTCGCACCATGCTCAACCCCAGGTTAGTTTTAAGTTACAATATTCAATCGCCAAGAGTAGGGCTTCTGTCCCTGGGGGCAGAGCCCTACTCTTATTTGAGCAAGGTGCGAAACCCCGTCCATCGACCGGACGGGGCTGATAAAGGAACCCAAATGACCAAACCCAGGACTGATCATTATTCAAAAGCGCTTTTCGTCTTTTCACTGTTTATCTTTTTAAT
>MGVM01000081.1 GCA_001800495.1 Elusimicrobia bacterium RIFOXYB2_FULL_48_7 | reverse complement strand
CATATCGAAGCATTGAAACATAAACATTGCACGAAGTGTCAACCTCAATGCTATACCCAATATCCTCGTTCACTGTTCCAAACTGCTTGGTCCATAATTCGTTTCCATCCACGTCAAATTTCCGTATGAATGCATCCCCGTTGCCCAGGTCCGTAAACCCGGGAAATGCCACAGATGTCATCCCGCTGAAATAAAGATTGCTTGAAGTGTCAACCTTGACGTCATAAATATAATCGTTTCCCGTAGTGTTCAGAATTAATTGAGAGATGAAATTACCCGTGTTGCTGTCATATTTTCTTATCCTGGCGTCATTGGCACTGGCGCCGCCCCAGGCATGACGGGCCACATAAACCACGCCCGATGAAGTGTCAACTACCGATGATGTAAAGGTTTGGTCGCCACCTGACAACTCACTTGTCGTCCATAACACATTGCCGTTGGGGTCGTATTTCCTGAGAAACACGTAAGTTGACTGGGAAAACATTCCGGCCACGTATGAATTGCCGGCATTATCAGCGGCAACCAGGCACCCCCTGTCATTCCAGTCAGCGCCGCTATACCAAAACTGGCGGGCCCATTTCTGATTGCCGTTCTTGTCATATTTAACAAGGAAAGCGTCTTCCCAGACACCCTCCGCGGTTTGCCCCGGAAACACGCCGTAGGTAAACCCGGTGACAAAAATATCGCTGTTAGAGTCAATGCACATGTGTCTATAGTAGTCATCTTCGGAGGTCCCGGGGAAAAGTTTCCATTGGGGTACCGGGGTTGAAAAAACCAGAGTTGGCAGGAAAACCAGCAGGCAAATTAAGCGGAAAAGTTTCATGTTTCCTTTAAGGTATGTTGTTATTAGCAACCAGTATATAATAGCCCACAAAACCCGAAAAGTCAATGGGAATTTTAGAATTAGGATTTTTAGAATTTTTGGAATTTAGCCAAGGTAACAATCTTGTAAAAAGACCTTGTAAAAAGACCTTGACTTTTAGCTACTTTGACTATATACTTATAGTAGGGCTGTGACAAAAGTCACTGATTACCTTGGCGCTAGTTTTGATCTAACAAATTTTTCTGAAAATGATAAAGGCAAACCCCGGGAAACCGAGGGGCGCAAAGCTATGGGTCTAAAGGACGACTGACCACGACCGTTCTAGGCGGTTTTAGCCAGACGCCTGACAAAAGAGGAGTCCAATGACCGCCAGGCCGCCACAAAAAGATTTAACGGCTATAATATTACGGTGTTGTAACACTGACCGAGCGGCACTTCAAAGTGCTTCCGCCCGGTTTTTTTATTGGAAAAGGTGCTCATTTAGTTTAACCATAACTATTTTTTTATTAGTACTCGCAACACACCCAATGATTATTTTAGCGGACACGTTGCAGGTGCTGGCTCCTGGAGAAGTTGCAGAGGCGGGGAATATCGCAAACCGCGGGCGCATGACAGGGGCCGGGTATTATCCTGTTAAACACACTGCAGGTGCAGCTTTTACTATCACAGTCAATTCTTGTGATGATAACTACAATATAGTCAACGACACGCCTATAGTAAAAATAATAACAGATGACGTGTATGATACATAACCAAGTACCCGGGCTCTAGTCAACGGAACCACCACTTTTTCAGTAACACTGATTACGAAAAAACCAACCATAATAATGGCCACCACGGACTACTGCCCTGCTTACAAGAGTGATTATACTCAAAGCATATTTGTAACCACCAATACGCCCTACATGATTCAGGTAATCGTGCCCGGCGAAACTCCAGTTGAAGGTAAAATCACGGGAACCCAACCAGGAAAAACAGAAGATTCAACCCCATCGCTGCAATACACAAACTCCCCTTTCAAACTTACAGTAAGATGCGTCGACCAATACTACAACAAAACAGATGAAGACCCTGCCGTTTCTCTCACGTCTGATGGATTATTCAGCACCTCAGGTGATCCCAATGACCCGCAGGGCAACGGTATTACAGTATGGCTCTCCAACGGCCAGTACACACTGGACAATACCGAGAAATGGGTATTCAAAACAGTAAGTAGTGGAACCGGCAGCGGATGGCAGATAAGAATTAAGGGTTATCCTGAAACACCAAACACCCAATGGAACGACATTGAGTACTCCGTGCTCGGTTACCCGCAGGACCTCGGTCCGAATTCGGCGCCCAGCCCCAATATTCCGGTTGATTCGTTTGATTTTTCTGGCTCAGTCACCTCTACCGGCAGTATCAGCTGGGACTGGACAGATAAGTTTTCCAATGAACAAGGGTTTGCGGTGAAAAACAATTCAGGGATTAACGTAGTAACAGGCCTGCAGCCGAACATCCTGGAATGGGATGAAAACAATCTATCCGCAAACACCAGGTACACAAGGTATGTTGTTGCCTATAGCAGTGTAAGCACAGATATTCTTTCAAATATGTCCACCTTCTATACATTTGCTAATCCGCCGACAGACTTGCGCGTCAATGGATACTCCGGCTCTGAAATATCACTTTCATGGACAGAAGGGATCGGGGGCGACACAAGCTACGCGATAGAAAGGTCAAGCGACGGCCCAAACAGCGGGTATCTATGGCTGAAAACCTGGAGCGACAATTATTTATCGGAAAGCTTTATAGACAGTACCCTCAATTCAAACACAACATATTGGTACAGGATTTATGGCTACAACGGCGATGGGATTATTACTGCCTCAACGGGCCCGGTCAGCACTTTATCCACATCTTCCCCGCCTGACAGGTTGCAGCTGCTTGTGCCGGGAGAAACCGCGCAGCCTTATACTGGCCAGGGAAAATCCGGTACACCTAACACAAGGTTTACTGCCGGCCAGTCAATTACAATCACGGTCAGCGCGGCTGATTCTAACTGGAATATTGTGCCAACAGCAAGCCCCACGGTCCATATTGAATCCACAGACCAATACGGAACAAGAACTGACACCTTGACGGTTATTAATGGCTCCACCACAACCGCTGTTAATATTTATCACGGGGAAATGGGATTAACCGGATATGCAACACATTACATAAAAACTTACCCTATATCTTCGATAAATTATCTTGGAAATAATATCTGGCTATCAACCGGAACAAGTCCTGAAATCAAGATTTACCCGAACTTGGTTTCACAATACCAGATTCTGGTACCCAATCAAAGACCAGTTCCAGGCAAACCCCCATATGGCAGCTATGCCGGGCAACCGCCTGTGGGAGACGGTTCCGGCGGCAAAGGATACGAGGTGTCCTTTCAGACATCAAGCATTGTGTTTTCAGCAACAGTGCGTGCTACTGATAATTACTATAACCTTTGCACCACTGCAAGTATAGGCGGGGTGACCGTTACAGTGACTGATCCGTCAAGCGGCTATTCACGCGCCCAGGGATTATCCTCCGGGCAAAACACCTGGAACGATGTCAGGATGGTTACCGCTTCAACCTGGTTGGTAAGGGTAATGGGAAACCTGGGTTCCAATTATTACTCTAGCGCAATTACCGTTCTACCAGTCCCCCCTATAGCGACTACGAGCTTTTCGGGAACAGCCCAGTCAACCGGCAGTATAAGATGGACTTGGATTGACAATGCCAATAACGAACAGGGTTATGCGGTAAAAAATCAGTCAGACATCAATTTAGTGACCGGTTTACCTATTAATACTCAGGAATGGATAGAGGGCGACCTATATCCAAACACCCGGTATACAAGGTATTCTGCTGTTTATAACAGTTCAGGCACAACAAACTCAAACATTGTTTCTTCATACACCTTGACTTCACCGCCGGGTAGTATAAATATAGTTGACAGGTCATCATCAACAATTTCGCTTAACTGGACAAACCCCGCGTTAAGCACCGCAGCACAATTCGGGTTGTACCGTTCAAGCGATAACCAAAATACTTGGCAGTGGGCAAAACAATGGCCATCCGGAATCCTTTGGGGAACAACAGGATACACAGATAACACCCTGCAATATGGCACAACATATTATTATAGAATTTACGGTTACAATGGTGACGGCATAATAAACAACGATTATTCAGGACCTGTATCCACGGCGACATTACAACCCCCGCCATCCCCGCCTATTCCCCACAACCTGGCGTTTATAACCGAATCACGGCGGATAATCGCGGGTACGACGATACAATTTGACGGGAGCGGAGCGCTTGGGACAGTGATAGGCACCACGACGGTTGATGGCTATAATCCGTTCGCAGGAATCAACCTGCCGATGCCCGTCACCCTTTACAGCAACCGCGTGCAAACAATAACGGTTATCACCGTCCAGTTAAGGGACCAGTCGGACAATCCCACAACATCCACCTCTTCCATAAATATTAGGTACTCCTGCGTAAACTCCACCACCGCTCACTGTGGAGAAGACCCGACAAAGGGTTTGATGAGCCAGACAGACTGGCCGAATATCACCGGGAGCAATTATTATCCGGCTATCATCACTCCGGGTTCAAGCGAACATTCGTTCTTTTTCTTTGACACCCGCGCAGGCACCAGCACACTGAAAGCCGAAGGCACCCTGGGCGGCACAACTTTAGCATTCGCCACGCAGGACCAGTACATCACCGCAGCGCCGGCAAGGTTTTTCACCCTGCACCACAATTACCCAGTTACCAGCCCGTTGCCTGTAAATACGGCCGGAAGCATCACAGTCAAAGCCCATGACCGCTACGGCAACATTTCCGCAGGCGACGGCACTAACGGCCAGTATTATAAAGGAATGGTGCGGTTCGCTAATAATGGCTCATCCACAACAGTTACCCAGAGAGCCATGCCGGGAAGCGCCACATACTACGTGTTCGCGGATAATGACCGCGGCGTGTGGCAGGGCATGCAGGTTATCAATACTATCCAGGGCACCCTGAAAATCAGCGCCACCCATTACGCAAGCCCAGCCATCCAGGCGCTGGATTATCCTGATGAAAACAAGGTTTTCGGATATACTAGCGATGAAACCAGGACAGAACGATCCAATTCGGATGGAAACCTATGGACCGCCGGGGTAACGGTTATACCCATACTCAGCCCGGACACCTTGTTGAGCAAGACCAATTATATCGGCAGGCATGTAACCCAGAAGATCTACCAGGGCGACGGGAATACTTCGGACAATTTCCAGCCGTTCCCGCTGATGGGCCTGACCATGGTCACACTACCGGAAGAAGCGAACTTAACAACAAGGATAGACCAGATAAAGGTGGAGAAAGTCGGCACCATGCCTTCAAGGGACGTGGACAAGATGATCCTTTACTACAATGCCACGCCCGCCAACTATTACTTTGATCCGGAACTGACATGGGGCGGCGTACCTACGGATACAAAGCTCCAGGAAGCAACTTATGACTCCGGAACGGATGCCTGGTATTTCAATAACCTGAGCTCGCTCAACCAGTCCCTGGTTAATAAGTCGCCCAGGACCTACTTCATAGCCATAAGATTGTCAACCAGCGCTACTTCCGGCACATATTTCGGAACCAGGATTGTCAGCTACCAGTCTATCACTACCACTGACTCAGTGACGGTAGCTTCAAACAATTTTGAAATGCGGTCCAGCACCTGGGCTGTTGAAAGAACTCCGCCGAAGGTTTACGCCGAACTTACTGACATTGCCGCCTGGTACCAGCTGGAAAATACATCATTCACGGGGAAGTATCCGTACATGTACCAGGGTGACGCCGATATCGGAATCCTGAAAGTCGCCGTTTGGGCTCCTATGTTCCAGGGAATAATTAGCGGATTCCACGTGGAAAGAACAGGAATAGGCAATGATATTGATTTGGCCGGCGTGAAAATATATATGGACGGCAAGGATATCAGCCCGGTTGATGGCATTGTTGACGCTGGGTCCAATCCCAACGGCACGCTTGAACCCGGAGGCGATATGGAGCTTACCGGGTGGCTCCCATTCAGCGATTATAACGCGAACTGCCAGTTCTCCAGGGCGCAGTTATTGGATTACACAACAAGATATTTCTTTGTCACCTATAAAATAGAGGATTCCGCATCAGCAGGCACAATACATGGGGCCAGAATTGTAAGCATCGACCTTTCCGAGGGATCGCTCCAGGCCGCCACGTTTACTCTTTCAAGCAGGCCGGAAATCCGCGCGACGGTTGATGAAGTGAATGTTGTAAATGTAAACCTGGCCGTATTGCCGGGCACTACGGAACAATTTGCGATAACCGGCGTGGTAACCCAGTCCGATACAAATATTCCCGTTATGAAACTTACCATGGCAACTTCCCTAAGAACCGGCCTGTGGAGAGGACTGAGACTTGACCGGACTCTCAACAGGAATGATACCACGGGTTTCCCGGAAGGAAGAATCAATAAACCCTCAGATATTGACCAGATCAGGGTCTGGTACGACGCAAACTCCAACGGGAAACTGGATGTAACCGATACAGGCAGCGGTGTTGACCAGATAGCGCAAAACACCTTTGAGAATATCTCCAGCAAGTCGTTCCCGTACTCGCCTCTGGCGCAGGACATTGATGCCTCAGCTACGGTTATCAAGGTCATGGATATAGCCGCCTTCTTCCCGGCCTTCAACGAATTCCCGAAGGCACCCGGCAAGCTTATTCTGGATGACGACGGCGACCCATCAAAACTTGAGATCGTGACATACACCGGTGTAGACACGGCGCAAAATATGTTCACCGGGGTGTCCCGCGGGCAGGACAAAACCACCGCCAAGGCGCATGCCGCAGGCGGCACGGTTTCCGGCCAGGCCAGGATAATGATCGTAAGCGCGCTCTATAATGGCCAGGAAATCACCCAGATTCCGAAGAATTACTTCGTAACCTTTGACCTCAGCCCGACATGCACTGTTGACCCGGCGGCAAGGATAGGCGCGGAAATGGCTACAACGAGCTATTTCCTTATAACCGGGCCGGATTACATGGGGAACACGCTGAATAATGTCGGGTTGCACCCGCCCAGGGGTGGAGGAGGTGTATACCTTGGCGCGGAACCGGTGTCTTGCGGCTGGACGGAATCTTTCGTGTCAAATGTGAAGGAATACCGCGACCTGGTAACTGTTGAATCAACAAACACCATTGCTTTGGACAGGCTGGTGCAGGGAGCCCTGGATTTCCCGGTAGCGCAGTTCATCATGGAGACGGATATATCCGAAGCCCTGTGGTACGGAATAAGGATATACTCCACGGGCACGGCAACCTTCGGCGCTACCAATACCCAGCAGAACGTGCCAAAGGTGAGAGTATGGCGCGATTCCAATAACGACGGCATATTCGCCAAGAGCCCGGTTAACCCATACAGCTATACAGGTATTGAGCATGATATCTTTTTAGGCGATGGAGTTTTCGGCAACACCGGCACGGGCAACCTGGCGCAAATTGTATTTAGCACTGATAAAGTTCAGCAGATTATCACTGAATCCAGGGCTGAAGACGCAATGATATCCCAAAGGTATTTTGTCACCTTTGACATCGCGGACAATGCAATGCCCGCTGACCCGGCAACCGGCGAGCCCAGGACTCTTGGTATTTATCTCACGGCAGACAGTTTCCCCACCGATGAAGACCAGGTGGCGGAAGCAACGGATTTTATATCAGAAACCAACAAACTCGACAGGACCAAATTCCCCTGGTTCAGCCAGCTGAGGAGAATAGTCTCCTCGCCCAGGACGGTTTTCATAAAATCCACGCCGGTATTCTCTGAAGACATCGTCAAGCCCTCCGGCAACCTCCTGACATATGAGTCGCCGCGACTCAAAACTGACTTAACCGCGTTTGACAGCCAGGACATATTGCTCTACTCAAACGACCCGCTGGCGCAATCCCAGAACGATGCCACGCTGGCCCTGCCGGCATCCGGCTACGCTATGCTGGACAATGAGATAATAAAGTATACCGGGCTTAATCCCGTCAATAACGCTTTAACAGGCATTACACGCGGCGTTCTCGGTTCATTTGCCGTAATTCATTCATCAGGTTCGGTGCTTGGAACACAGATATCCCAGGGAACAATTAATTTCAGTGTTCAGAAACTTGAGGCCTGGTGCGACGGGTTCCAGGTGGAATGGGGCACCATGACCATGACGCGCCTTGCCCCCGCGGGAACAGGATTGAACGGCGCGGACATTGACGTAGATTCAATAAAGATTTACCGCGACGATAACGGTTCCGGCCGGCTCGAACGCACCGCTATTGAAGGGTTCAAGGGCATAGTCACTGCCGACACCCTTGTAGGCATGGGCAGGTTTGGGTTAAACGGCAACGGCAATCAAACACCCGGGCAAGCTACCATCTGGCTCAATGACCCCGCGCTGAACAGGGGTTATGTGATTATCAAGACAACGCCTACCGTGTACTTCGTGACTTATAACATCAGTCCGGCGGCGAATTTCTCGCACCCGCTGATCTCTAACCAGAACCAAATGACTGCGGGCGAAGTGACAGATGCTTCCCGGATCCAGGTTACTCACCCATCAGACACGCTGATGCACAGAATATCTACATATGTGCCGGCGGGCTTGGGCACGGTGCCTTCGTTCCCGGTAAAGACACCTATGATGCCCATTGTTCCCACCATAGACACGCTGCAGGTTACTCCTGTGGATGTCCGCCAGGTCAAGGTGGAAAGAACCCAGCAAAACGCGGCCATGGTGAAACTGCAGGCAAGGACTGACAAAAATGCTGTCATCTGGGAAAGACTGAAAGTGGGCCTTACCGGAACAGGCGTGGACGCGGACATCACCAACGTCAAGGTTTGGAAAGTTATTATTTCATCTGATGAATACAACGTCTTTGACAACACCGCGACCGTGAACAACGAGGCCTGCGGGCTCATGACCTATGGCGGCGATATCTTCAGCGACAAGGCCGTTGATATGCAGTTCAGGGTCGAGCCAAAATACAAGGACATCAAGACCATCGGGACGTCGGCAAGGTCTTTCTACATCACATACGATATAAACCAGTTTGCCGGCATCGGCAGAAATGTCGGCGTGCAGTTAGCCGGCGTGTCGTATTTCACCGTTGTTGTGCCGGATGAGGTCTACTCACCCTATTCTATGCCGTTTATCACCCAGCCGGTGCCGATAGAAGAGGTTATCGCCACTGTCAATACAAAAATGTCAGACAGTGTTTACTGGGTGCACGCCGCCAGCGGAACGTACCAGTCGCAGGCGAACGTGGAAATGCTGCGGCTGAAGCTTGCCACCGACAAGTCCAACGCTGTCTGGGAAGCGCTCACGGTCAAGAAGACAGGCACGGGCGGCCCGCAGGACCAATTGAATCCCGAAGGCCGCAACTCGGACGTGAAATACATTAAGATATACAGGGACGCCAACATGAACAACGGGCTGGACGCCAACGACCAGTGCATATCCGAGGCGCAGACAGCGGTCAGCAGCTATATAGTCAACGGCAGCTATTATTCATACGTCGATGCCCAGGCATCAACCTTTGATATTTTGATAGATTCAATCTCAACGCCGACGGGTTATTTCCCTGCTGCCGGTTCGCAGCTTCTGCTGATGCTGGGCGATGAAATCTGCAAGTATTCAGTTGCCGGTACCACCGATACCTATTCCAGCGGCGTGCTCTACAGAAGGGCATATCTGCGCGTCACCGCGAGGGGAGTCTACGGCACGGCAAAGGCCAGGCACGACATGGGCGAGACTGTCAAAAAGATAGACATGTTCGACCTTGACTCGAACCTTTCAAAGACCAAGATGGTTTACCTGACCAGCCCGCAGGTACTGAACCCGTCGGAACAGGCGTACTTCATTGTATATGACATAGGTGACAATGCTGTTGCCGGAAACTCTGTCGGCGTTGAAATAAGCGACAGGAACTATCTGAAACTGCAGACGCTTCAGGTGGCGCACGTTGTTTCGCCGGACCTTATCATTGAAAACGGCGCCGGGCTCCAGCTTGAAATTGCCGCTTTTGACAAGTGCAAATCAGGGCTTCTCCCGATCAGCCCCATAAACCTGATGGTGCGCTCGGACAACATGGCGCCGGTGTCATCAAAGCAGAACACGGTCAATGTCCCGCTGATGGCCCTGCGCCTGAGCACGAACAGGAACCACGCGATCCTGAATCAGCTCAACCTTACACAGACCGGCACGGTTGATAACAT
>MGVM01000080.1:8657-10298 GCA_001800495.1 Elusimicrobia bacterium RIFOXYB2_FULL_48_7 | reverse complement strand
CCGTGGGTGTGGCATCATAAGGCACCTCAAATACAACCGCAGGGCCTGTCTTGTCGCAGATGAAAGTCACCGTGCTCCAGGATAATTCATTGTTGCCCGCGAGGTCCTTGCTCCTGGCGGTGAGGTAATATGTAACACCGTCAGACAATGTCGGCTGGGAGGCAAAAGTATAGGTCCAGGTTGATGTATAAATCTCGCTTGCCATGGTTTTAGTAATATAATCCCCGGACTGGGCGACCCAGCTGGTACCAGCCCAGTAATAATTACTGCTGTCAATATACCAGAGTCTCAGGTAAACCTTGTCAGCGCCGGACATGAAGGCATTAGCTGTTCCGGTTATGCTGGCAAGCGAACCCGCGGACCAGCCGGAACCGCCCGGATAATTAAGTTTGCTCGTGGGCGGGGTTGTGTCAATGATTATATCGTCAATGAAACTGGAACTGGGCGCTGACGGATACGCTGAGCCATACCCGTTCTGAACAGGCACGGCATCATCCCACGCGCGGATCTTTATCATGTACTTTTGGTCGGAATAAAGCTTGCCGAAACTGGTGAAAGTATATTCCCAGTTCGTATTGGTTGGGCTGACCTCCCTGTTCGCCGGGTCGCTGTTCCAATCGGTGACTGTATAATCCCAGTAATAGGTTGTCCCGTTCTCCACCCTGGATATCTGCAGCTTGATATTGTCCTTTGTGCTGACTCCGGAGGGCGAATCCGTGATGGTCCCGGAAAGCGACCAGTTACCCTGCGGGTTTATCTTCTTGTTACTGTAGGTGTCCTCGTAACCGGTAATCGCCAGTACGGGCGCCTGCTTGTCCATTACAACGGTTACCGAGGACTCTGCCTCTACAAAAACGAACTGCGTGTTCCCGCAGGGCAGCGCTGTGTCCTTGGCACGCACCCTTATTGTATAAGTATAACCATGGACAAGATTTGAATTTAGTTCGTTGCGGGTATAGACCCAGGAAGAGATGCTTACGGAACCGTCCACGCTGATGGTAGCTGTTGTCCAGTAAACCGCTGAGTTTTCGGCGTAGTCATTGTTCCAGGCAGTGCCGTTCCAGTACATTTCGGGATCGCCGCCGTACGCAGGCCTCTTGATATGGACCTGGATCTTGTCCAGCTTGCCGGCACCGCCGCCTGTGCCGGCAGGGTCCCACGAGGTACCGGTGATAGTGGCCAGCGACGACCTGTACTGGCCGTTGACCGGCAATGCGATATTGGCAGTGGGCGTTGAGTTGTCAAAATAGAAATCTATCGGCGACAGAGTGCCTACGGCATCCTCGGAGTTGAGCGCCTTGTCCTGGCCTTTCGGGGTAATGGTGTACGTATAACCGCCGTTCCAGGGAATCGTGGAGTTGAATATTATTTTCCATTCATACTGGACACCGGAAATAAGCGTTATGGTTGTGGTGCTGTAAATTTCGCTTGTTGACCAGCTTGACACAGCCGCGTTCCACCAATAATTGTCCGACCGTTTGATTGACACATCAACTTTCTTTATCGCGTTGCTTGTATTGTCATCCTGCGCGGTTCCCGAAACCGTAAACAGGGCGCTGTAATAATTGTTTGCGGCCGGCAGGACTGTCTTTGTAACCGGCTGTTCTCCGCCGCCGTCAGTATCAAGCAGGAAGGCGTTTC
>MGVM01000080.1:3782-8623 GCA_001800495.1 Elusimicrobia bacterium RIFOXYB2_FULL_48_7 | reverse complement strand
GCCGCTGGAGGAATGGGTGCTATAAAATTTGTAACCGGCAGCCATACCCACGCCGGGCTGCCGGGCGTGCTCCAGGAAGAACCGTACCAGTTATAGCCGTCAACGTTTCTCTGGACAGAGATTTTCACGCCTGTGTTGGTATAAACACTGCAGGTCCCGGAAATAGTTGCAAGCGAAGTTTTTGTGTACCAGTACGGTTCGCCTGTATCTTTTGAAGCCGGCAAAGTCAGCCAGGTTTCCGCGGGAGGCGATTTAAAAAACATGTCCGTGCCGTCGGCGCCAATGGACTGCACGTTTCCCGCCACATCAACAGCATACACAATTAAATCAAACCACACATTATTTCCGTCAGTTTTTGCGGAATTTGTAGAGGACCAGATCTGGTCGCAGCCATTCCCGTCATTATTGAAGGTCCAGGTAGAGCCGTTCCAGGCGATCTGTCCCTCCGGTACCCAGGATTCCGTGGCTGTCCAGGAAGAACCGTTCCAATACGCAGAGGTAGCGGCATCACGGGAACCTCCGGTATACCTTATCTGCAATTTTACATAATCCACCTGGCCCGGAGAAGTATCATTTGCATACCCGGAAATTGTCTGTAATGTTTCGTACCAGCCGGATAATCCATCTGCCGGCGACTCGGTTAAAGGATAGGTAATTGTTGAACTCGGCGCCGTGAAATCCGCTTTAATGCTGGTGGCTGTGCTGTATACAAGCTGATAGTTGCCTGCCCTGTCCTGCACCCGTATATTAAATTCATAAGTCTCACCTGTCAGCCAGGGGGTGGTGCCGAACTGCCACCAGGTGGCATTACCGCTTAAGAAGCCCGAAGAAATCACCGTATTCCATATATCGGGCGCGTTTTCCGTGGTCCAGGAAGAAGCGGAGACTTTCCAGTAGTGGCCTGGTTTTGCGCCAGTTAATTGTTTTATACGCGCTTCCACGTTTACCACGGTGCCGGGACTGTCCCAGGAATAGCCTGTTAACTTCCCGAACTTGTTTATATACCCTTCATCATCAGGATTGGAGATGGTACCTGTTGGTTTCTTAATATCATAAAGGAAATCAATGTCCCTGGATGTCCCCAGGTTGCCAGCACCGGCGCCTTCCTGGTTGCCGGCATTATCCTTTGCTATGGTTACAACCCTGTACTGGTGGCTGTCCTGGAATGATGGAGTCGCCGTATACACAGACCAGTCCCATATCCAATTGCCCCCGGAAAGGCTGGCAAGCAGCCACTTCTGGGCGTCATCCGCCATCCAGGTAGCGCCATTCCACCAGGTAGTTCCCTGTGTTAAATCCTGGACATAAATGTTTACATTTGTCAGGGCGGAGATAGTTAACGCCTCAGGTTCATCATAAGCGGTGCCTGTTATCAACGGCGGGGAATTATAATGTTCCGTATCTTCAGGGTTTGATAAATAGGACAGGGGTTCTGAATCATCATACAGGAAAACAGGAGTGCTGGCGGCGGAACTTATGGTAACATTATTCACGTAATCCTTTGTCTTGAGTTCAACCCTATAATTGTAACCGCTGGTCCAGAGAACGTTTGTGCTGACATAAATCCAGGCACAGGTCGAATGGTCCACACAGTAGGACAGGCTTGAAACATCAAGCCAGTATTGCTCAATGTCCGCAGGTGCAGCATCCCATCCCTTGCTGACGGCATTCCAGTAAGCATTTCCAACAGGCCTGACTATCCTCACCTGCTGGGGCTGGGAATCCGCCAGCTTGTAGTTGTCTACCGAGGTCCCGGAAATCGTAGCTACAGATTTATACCATTCTAATGAAGGCAGGGTTGTTTTTGAAACAGGTAACCCCTTATCTATGAATATCTTTATCTCGCTTGATTCCGCACCCTGGTTATTGCCTGATTGCGTAGTATCCTTCGCCCTAGCCTTGATAAAATACGTGTTATTGTTTTCCCATACACTATCGTCATAGGTTTTATTAAAAGTTCTCGTAGTCCCCACCAGTGAATAATCTGTTTCATTCAGCCAGTTGGTATCGGACTCATCATGGGGGCCCCAGGAACCGTTCCAGGTGCCGTCATGAATGCCGTCATTATTGGTATCCCTGCACAATAAAATTTCACCGTCAGTGGGATTGGAATACTGGTCATAGGCGGTGCCGGAAATGGTGGCGATGGTTGAATAAATGCCATTATTGACAGGGTATGGAGTTACTGCCGACAAAGGCCCGGTGATATCATACCTGAAAGTTTTACTGTTAAGGGCTGAACTGCCGGCATAGCTGACGATATTCGGATTTGACTGGAGGTTTCCGGCGTAATCCGTGGCCCTTGTCCGGAGATTGTAAGCTTTCCCGTCTTCAAAACATGAACCGCCGCCGCCTACATTCAAATTAGTGAAAGTCCAGTACCAGGTGGTGCCTCCCAAACTCGCGGTATTATAATATTCGCTGGTTGTCCAGGTGCCTGAAGTACCCCAATATCTCCAGTAATAAGTGGTTGACTGGTTTATATCTGCAATACTGACACCAATGGACGCAACATTGCTCAGGTTATCCGAAACTGTACCGGTTATTGTCGGCAGGCTGTTGTAAGTCAGCTGGTGTACGGGCAGTTTTATGAAAGAAGCCGGCGCTGTCTGGTCGTTAATAATTACTATGCCGTCGTTATCGCCATAAACATCTACAGCTGAAGGCAGGGATTCTATGATGGCTCCTGAATTTAAAGACACCTGGGTACGAAGCCGGTAGGCCTTGTCCGGTGTCCAGGAAATGCCGCCCCCCGGCTGGTAGGTGGCCCGCCAGACCACGTACTGGCCCCCGGGCCCGTCATAATAATCGCCGGCGGTAAAATCACACGCGGCCCAGTCAGCAAAGACGGAGGTGTCCGTGACATTCTCGATTTTTATTTTTACCCAGTCTATATTCCCGAAAGTGGTATTGCTGTCATAAACGAACCTTAGCGGGATTTTGTCAAGCGATGTAAAATAGCTGCCGTGCGTGATCGCCGCTGTGGAGACCCAGGAATGGTATTTTGCCTTGTCAAGGTAAAAAGTCCTCCCGGCGCCGGGAATTTCCCAGGTACCCAGGGTATTCCTGGCTTTTGATTTAATAGTGTACCGGCCGCTTAAAGTGCCGTCTAAAAATCCCGGCGGCATGGTATTAGTCCTGAAATATTCCTTGCCGGAGCAGGTAATCCAGTTCTGGGCCGCATCAAAATTATTCGCCGTGCCGGTCCAATACTGGCCCGCGGAATTCAAATACGCGACCTGGACGTAATCCAGCGGTGTAGTGGACCAGGCTTCGCCGGCAATTTCCGGCACGCAGGAAACCCTGGATGCATCGTCCCCGTAATCCTCCGGGAAATCAAGGATTTTTGACTGCGGTTTTGACAAATCATAAAGGAATGTCGAAGTTGACATGACCCCGTCATAATTGCCCGCATTATCTTTAGCCCTTGAAATTACGCGGTAATATTTAGTACTGGAAAGGCTGCCGGTTCCCGGCGGGGTATAATTCCAGTAACTAGTTTGGGTTGTGACGGCAACTGTCCAGCCGGGCGTTAACCAGTGGACACTGGCTGTCCAGGAGGAACCTGTCCAATAGAAATAATCGCCGTCATTGCCCGTGCCGCGGTCAATTATTTTAATTTGCATTGAATCTAGCTGGCTGCCGGGGTATTTATCTTTCGCTTCCCCCCTTATCTCCGCCCATTTGCTGATTTCAACGCCGTTCGCGGGAACTTTAACAGCCGAAGTCGGGAGAGTGATATCATACCAGAAGGTCTGTTCTGCGGTCCAGGAGCTCCAGTTGCCCGCGTCATCGCTTCCCTGGGCAGCCATTTTGTACTGGACGCCGTCAGTGAATGTCAACGCCGGGGCATCCTTCGTCCAGGTGGTGTTGTTATCGTCCGGCAGGGTAACGTCGGCGGAAACTTCGGTATAAGCGTCCACCCAGTTTGAACCCGTCCAGTAAGTGGTAGCATAGCGCAAATCCTGAATCCAGAATTTCACGGTATCAATAGTGGAACCAAAGGTAGCGCTTGCCAAATCATCCGCGGTTCCCTGGATTTGAGTAATAGCATTATAATCCTGGCCCGAAGCCGGCAGGGTAACACTTATGTCCGGGGCGGCCTGGTCAACCGTGAAATTGACTCCTGTACCCGTGGATTCTCCCCAGCCCACGTAATCAAATGCTTTTGAACGGATATTATAAACACCGCTGGGCCAGGTTGGGGCCGCTTTTGTCCATGTAGTGGTTATTCCGGCCAGGCCGGTGGCCACGGGCACCCATTCCTCGTTACTGCCGAAAGTTCCCGGATAATCACCGTTCCAGTGGGTATCCGGCTCAACATCGGTCCTTATCACGCTGATACTGATCGAACTGAGCCTTTTATTATCCGTTGAGGAACCGATGAAATAAGGCAAAGAAGTATACAAATCCGCCTGGGGCATGGTAATACCGGATAACGGTTTTTCCAGGTCAGCAATGAATGTCATGGAAGATACATCAGGGTGATACAAACTGTTCTCCCCGGCCCTTTCCTGATTTTCCGCTTTGTCATTACAATACCACCGGACACTGTATTCGCGGTTATTCTCCCAGCCGGTCGAAAGAGAAATGCTCCAGGTATGCTTCCAGACGCCGGCATCCAAATTTCCGCCGTCAAGAGTCGCGGCCAACGGCGTCATGGCGCCCCAGCCGGAACCGGTGAAATATTCGCCTCTCTGCAGGCAGTAGATTGAAATGAATTGTTGTTTTACTGAGGTCCCGGCTTCCGGGTCAGTGAGAGGCGCGCTGTCCCAGGAGGTCCCCGAAATTACCGTTAAACTCCTGGTAAACGGAATAACCTGGCTCGGAAGATTCGTCAA
>MGVM01000080.1:0-3698 GCA_001800495.1 Elusimicrobia bacterium RIFOXYB2_FULL_48_7 | reverse complement strand
ACTGTCTGTGGCTTTGGCATACATGTTGTATTTATGTCCGGTGGCCCAGGCGCCGGAAGTTATCAATATCCTCCAGTAACCGGAAGCGTATATGCTCGCGGGGTTCCACGTCTCTATAGCCGTCCAACTCCTCGCCGCCTCGTCCCAGTAGCTTGCCCCCCGGGTAAGGTCCAACAAACACACCTCGGTTGTTGTCACATCGGTATCCTGGGTTCCCTGTGCAGTGGTGTGCCGCCCCAAAGGGGTTGATATGAACCCCAGGGTTTCAGGATAAGTTATAACCGGCAGGGTACAGGAGGTATCATAAGTAAAAGTTGCCGTTGTAAAGCCGGTCTCATAGTGCGCCGAGGGAAGGGTTACCCTGTCAACCGCCCTGCAGTTAATAGCATAACTTACGCCATCGCCCGCCTCGGCCCAGGGGTCGATGGCCGGGACATACATCCAGGTAGTTGTCTGGTTGCCGCCAATGTCATCCGTGAGCACATTGAACCAGGCATTGCTTGCGTAGGAAATATCATACTGAAGCGACGAATAATTCCAGTATTTGCTGTCACTATCCCTTTTGATTCTTAGCTGGACAAAATCAATACCGGAAGGCATTTTCAGGCCCGAGCCATCAACGTCAGCATCCTGCGCGGTGCCGGATATTGTCGGGAGCGCGCTTCTCCTGGTATCATCTCCCGGCAGGACAACCCTGCTCTCCGGTTCGGACCTGTCGCAGGTCAGGATTATAGTGGAATAATTTGTTTCATAATTGGGATTGCCGGGAGCATTCACGACATCCCTTGCTTTTGAATATACGGCATAACTGTAGCCGTCCTCCCACTTGTTATTGGCTATTGAAGTATTGGTTATATACCAGGTCCAGGTTGGATATGAACCGCTCGTATCTTCCGAATCAATTATCTGCTCGGTTCTTGACTTAAAATCCGAGCCATCCCACCACACGCCGCCGGGAGTAGTGACTTTCACAGAATAAGCAACCCAGTCCACGCCTCCGCGCTGGTTGTCAGTGGCAGTCCCGGTGATGGAAGTTAAAGTATCAAAGAAAGTGCCGCTTGAAGGCGTTACCGGCTTTGACACTGGAATATCAGTATCATAATAGAAAGTCCCGGTAGAATAAATTACTGCCTCCTGCCCGACAGAATCATACCCCCTTGCCACGACCCGGAACCTCTTGTCCGAAGAAATCCAGGCCGCAGTATTATAAACCCAATCCATGCTGACCGTGTTTATAGGAGTGGATATCTGTATCCACCACCTGGCGCTGTCCCAGCCCGTCCCCGGCTTCCAGTATTTATTATTGTCCGCGCCGGCGCCTTCCAGGACACGGATAGTTATCTCCGCGCCTGAAGCATGATGCACATAGTAATTGTCAAGGGTATTACCCAGCACATTGCTCAACTGGTTGTAGTATTTTTCTTCACCTGAATCAGGCGCTGACACATTCATTTCCGGAGGGTCGTTGTCCGTGGTAACGGTTAATGTAATGTCTCCGTATGAGTCGGGAGCGGTTCTCGGTAAAGCAAATGTCGTTTTATTCCTGTAATCGGAGGTATACTGGGCATAAACATCGGTCCCCTCATAAGTCAAATTATTCGCGCCTGCCGGGACTGAAGCGGCGGTTGTTATATTGCCTCCCGCTGACGGTTCCATGAAACACAGCCTGTAATAATTGCCGCTTGCTGATGTAGTCAGGGGAGAGAAAAAGAATATCCTGTACCTGGTTCCCGCTGTAAATTCACCGCCGTAAAACGTTTTTCCCGCCGCCGGCTGATACCCGAAGGCCGTTGTAACATCGCCTTTTGCCAGATAGACAGTGGTATCAATTATCACCTGGGTAGCCGCTTCATTTGTCACCTTGAAATACAGGTCGTCAATGGGCGCGCTGCCGCCCACTCTTTGCACATACAATTTCAAGTTGACTAAATTTTTCCTGGAAGCAGTTGCCTGGAAGTTCATGCCGACCGCCCTGGTGCCGTAAATATGCGCCTGGTCAATTTCATTGTCAAGCGAGTCAGTAGCGGGGTCGGCAGCGTCCATTATTCCACCATCAGCAATAGGAACAGTAGCTGTCTCATAATCAGCTGTCGGGAACCTGCAATAGGGCTGTCCCTGATAACTCGTTCCGGCATTATACCTTATAATAAAACTGGGAATATAGCCGCTGAGCACACCCAGCGCGGCGCCGTTTGATTGCGCAAAGTAAACAGACAAATTGTTATCAGTATATGAATCATACGGATATATTGCCGGGTTGGGGGCCCCATATATTACACCTGAAGCGTCACCCCCCGCACTGCTTAGCGAGTTTCTTGTTACAATTAAATAGAGTGTCTCGTCAACACTGGCTTCATAACTCACGTCACCGCTGGCCCAGTAGGGCAGGTTGGAGTTTCCTCCGGAAACGCCTACTGCGGCTGACTGGGATAAATAGGTCTGGGCCGCCTGGGTATTTGCCGTGTAAGAAGAAAGGCCCACATAAATACTCTGGCCATCAGCGGCACCTCTGCCTACAGCAACCGTCAGGTTGTCAATAGTCCCTCCGTATCTTGCGGTGAACTTAAATGCCACCCTTCTTACGTTGCCGCTCGGCGGCACCGCAGTACCTGTTCCCAACTGCCTGCCGTGCAGTTGATAGGCGGCAAAAGTACAGCCCCACTCATAGTCAAGAGAGTAGGCATACTGCGGCGCCAGCAAAAATGCCGCGAAGGCAGCCAGAAAGAGTGTTCTAATATTTTTAACGCTCATTACCTTCTCTCTTTAACAAGTTCACGCCGTATTTCCCCGCGAGTTCTTTTACCTTTTCAACTTCTCTATAGTCCGCCATGGTTTCATAAACTTCTATCAGTTTCCTGTAGGGGTCATCATCAAAAGGGTTTAACTCTATGCTCCTGTAAAAACAATCAATGGCCTCGCCGTATCTCTTCATTACTACGCAGGTAACCCCCAAATTATAATAGGTCCTGTAGGACCAGGGAACTGTATCCAGGGTTTTCCTGTATAACCCGTAGGCCTTTTCGTATTTTCCGAGTATTGAATACACGGCGCCCAAGTTTGTAGCCATGTCATAGTGCCTTGGTTCCAGCTTCAGGCCCTTTTCAAATACCTCCGCGCTTCTTTCATAAAGGTTCATCTTGTAGTACAGCCAGCCCAGGGTATTGTATGAATCAATAAACTTATCGTTTATCTTCAATGATTTATTCAGGCATTCAATTGCTTCCCCGTACCTGCCTTCCTTGCCGTAGACAATGGATAAATTCTGGAGCGCCCTGGCTGAATGCGGGTTGGATTCCGATGTCTTTTTCCAGAATGTCTTTTCATCCTTCCAGTCAGAGTTCCTGTTTATTGCCGCGTAAGAATAAGTCATCACAACAAACAGCGTCAAAACAATACCCGCTATTTTTTTGTACTTAATTGCCTTGCCCAGCAGGATGCCCGTGAAAACCGCCATGCCTGCCGAGGGCAGGTACATCCTTTGCTCGGCAAACGGCCTTCCCGCCAGAAAAACCAGGTTTGAAACGGGAATAATGCAGAATATAAAGAAAAAGGCCCAGAAAGAAAGCTCATTTCTTTTTATCATTATCAAAGGCACAACTGCCAGGATTATTATAAAAAGAAATGAGCTTTCTTTCTGGGCCTTTTTCTTTATATTCTGCATTATTCCCGTTTCAAACCTGGTTTTTCTGGCGGGAAGG
>MGVM01000079.1:4853-8646 GCA_001800495.1 Elusimicrobia bacterium RIFOXYB2_FULL_48_7 | reverse complement strand
ATGTCTTGAGCAGGCATATTTTACAGTTCCTAAACTGTTGGAAGAACTTGAAAGCGGCAGAAATAATTATGAAAGTGTACCCGGGCTGGTTTGGAAAAAAGACGGGCAAGTCATAGTTAATCCTCACCCGGAAAAGATAGTTTTTAATAATTATCCAAATCCGGCCAGGGATTTACTGCCTAATGATCTTTATGCTGAGTTTCCCACGCAAAGAAAGAACTTTACGGCCATGGTAACTTCTCTGGGGTGCCCGTATGAATGTAAATTCTGTGAAGCCGGCGGCTGTACATATAACCCCAGAAGCCCTGGAAAAGTAGTAAATGAAATGAAAGAATGCGTTGAAAAATATGATATTCATGAAATTGATATTTTTGATTATGAATTTACGGCTATTAGAAGCCGTGTGAAAGAAATCTGCAGGTTAATTAAAGATAATAATCTGGCTATAACCTGGGTTTGCCGTTCAAGAATTGATACCGTAGATCAGGACTTATTAAAAACCATGTATGATTCCGGCTGCAGGAGAATTTACTGGGGTATTGAACATGGGTCACAGGAAGTTCTGGACTATTTTGGAAAAGGAATTAAGCTGGACCAGGTTGTAAGTACAATTGAAATTTCAAAACAGACAGGCATACAAAATCTGGGGTTCTTTCTTGTCGGTGTTCCAGGAGAAACAAAGAAAACAGTCAGAAAAACACTGGACTTTGCAAAAAAACTTGACCTGGATTACGTACAGTTTTCAAAGCTTTTGGCAAAACCGTTAACCCCTATGTGGAAACAGATGGTTCAGGAAACAGGAAAGGATTATTGGCGTGACTGGGTATTAGGCAACGAAAAAGACCGTGAATTGCCGCGCCCCTGGCTTAAAACTATCACCAACGAAGAAGTTGATAAGTTAGCCCGGTGGGCTTATATAAAGTACCATTCAAGGCTGGGTTTTCTTTTAAGGCATGCTTTTAATTGTAAATCGATAAGTGAGTTATTAAGAAAATCTTTAGCCTATTTTGAAATGATAATTCTTCAGGAAAATGTTTCAAAACCGGCAAAAAAGTTTATTGCTTATTCGGAAAATATTTTTAAGGTTATGTTAAAAAGATTAGAGTGGGTAAAAAGAAATGGATAAAATAACTTTTGCTTATAAAGGAAGGTACTTTGTGCGCGACACAAACACAATAGAATACCTGTCTGCTATTGCAAAAGGATATGGTTATAGCACCGGATTGGTGTATGATCAGGATATATTCGGCGTTACTGATAATGTATTCTATATGCCGATAATAAATAAAATGTTCTCGTCAGAAAACAATGTTGCAAAGAAGATTGCTAAAGTAAAACCGGAATATGTGGTTTTTATTGAAAATTTCGGTAATTTGAAATGGATTGAAAATATCAGCAGAAATCTAAAAGCAATAAATGACAAAGCAAAGATAATAATTATCCGGCCGTTAGAAAGAAAAGAAACAGCGGTTAAATATGATTATCTTTTGACAGGTGAACCGGAAAATGTTTTTGCTGATTTTCTGAGAGATAAAGGTCTCCGGAATATTGATTCTGAAAAGCTGGCTGATTTAAATACCTTGCCGCTGCCAGATAAGGATATTTTTTCACAATATATAAATTTTTCAGACAGCTATATGACATATACAGGCAAAGGTTGTGCCGGAAGTTGTTCCTATTGCGAAGAAACAGCCTACAAAAATGAATACAGCAGCAGGTATTGCAGGAGACGAAGCCCTGAAAACGTAATCAGTGAATTGGTTTGGGCTAAAAAGAAATTCAATTTTAAGGAAGTTATTTTTAAAGATTCCGTATTTACCATAGATGCTCTTTGGCTGAAAAAATTTTTAAAAAGTTATAGAGAAGAAATAGCTGTTCCTTTCAAATGTTTTGGCAAGGCAGATGCTGTTGACGAAAATATTATAAAAGATTTAAAAAACAGCGGTTGTTATTGCATAGAATTCGGTGTTCAGACGCTTAATGAAGAAATAAGAAAAAATGTTTTATTCAGAAAAGAAAAAACAGAGCAGATAAAGTCAATCCTGGAAATATGCGGCCAACACGAACTTAAGTATGATGTTGACCATATGTTTGGTTTACCTTATGAAAAACTTGAAGACCACATAAAAGCAGCAGAATTTTATAGCAATCTTAAGTCTCTTAACCGTATAAAATGCCACAACCTTACTTATTACCCAAAAGCAGAAATTCTTAGGTTTGCAGCCCAAAGCGGTGATATTGATGAAAAACTGATAGAAAAAATAAGTAGAGGTGAAATATCGGATTTCTTTGCAAAACCCCAAAAACAAGCGATGATGAAGGAAAATGCTTGTTTTAGGAAATTGTTTAAAATAATGCCTTTAATGACCCGTGAAACAAACAGCTTTATAATAGTTAAAGGTTTTTGGAAGCTGTTTTCATATATTCCTAATATATTTATAGTGTTTTTGCAGCTGATACTTGCTTTAAGAAGAAATGACCTGAGATTTAAAATATATTTCAAACAGTATCCTAAAAAGATGTTGAGTTTTGTAACTCAGGGATAAAAAAATGAAGAAAAAAATCTTTATTTTAATGAATTATGCCATTGCAATAGCAATGTTTGTATTTTTATTCAAAAACATTGAGGTTAAAGATTTTATGCTGACCCTTAAATCAGCGAATTTAGGATACTTGGCGCTGGCTGTGGTGGTTTCAGTTATGTTCAGGCTTTTCCTTTACCCGATATTATGGAAAAAAGTGCTTGATTTCAGCAAACTTGATGTAAATTATGCGGAATTATTTAAAATAAACGCAGTATCACTCTCAATGAAATATGTTTTGCCATTTAAAGTCAGCGAGATAGTCCGTGCGGCAGGTTTAAGAATATTTGCTTCCATGGATTTCTGCACGGCATTAAGTTCATCGGTATTTGTACGGTTAATTATTACCCTTGGAACAGTTATTTTGCTTGTCACAGGTATGTTCCTGACAAACAATTTTAATTATTTACCCTGGGTGCTTATAGGGTTGTTGGGTATGGTATTATTAATGAATAATATACAGAAGTTAAAGAATATACCTATTGCAAATAATATAATCAATTCCTTAATATATTGTTTTGAAAGAATTAACAGTTCCGCCAGGATTAAGCTTGTTATTTTCTCGGTTTTCCTGCAATCGGGCGAGATTCTGAGCTCATTTTTAATATTTAAAGCGATAGGATTGAACTTGAGCTTTGTTAATGCAGTTTATTATGTTGCAATAATAATGCTGGTAAGCAGTATTCCTATATCAATCCAGGGCCTGGGCATCAGGGAAACGACTGCTGTAATGAGTCTATCCAGGTTTGCGGAAACGGCCGTTTGTTTTTCAGGGGGAATCCTGATTACACTGGTACATCATTTAATACCGGCTGTCATTGGCGGTATAATCTGGCTGGTAAGTTCCAGCGAGAGGTTTTTTGCAAATACGATTATAACTGAAACGGCTGCCGCCGGGGAAAAGATATGACTAAAGAATTAAGCATTCTTGAAGCAATGGGAATGGGGTTAAAATATATAAACGCTAAATTGTTTAATAAGCGGGTTCCTCTTGCTGTAAGCTGGGCGCTGACTTACAGGTGCAATCATAAGTGTTCGTATTGCGGTTTATGGAAAAAGGAAACGCAGGAGTTAACCGCCGGGCAAATATTCGCGGTAATAGATGAATTAGCCCTGGCAGGAACACAGTACATAGGTTTCACCGGGGGAGAGCCTCTTATAAGGGAAGATATAGGCGAAATAATCAAATATGCTTTAAGCAAAAATATCAA
>MGVM01000079.1:0-4839 GCA_001800495.1 Elusimicrobia bacterium RIFOXYB2_FULL_48_7 | reverse complement strand
CCAACGGAAGTTTAGTAAGAGAAAAAATAGGCAGCTTAAAAGGGATAGATACGTTAAATATCAGCCTGAACGGCCCCGAAGAAGTCCATGATTCTGTTTGCGGGAAAGGTTCTTATAAGGAAGCCCTGGAAGCGGTGGAAACGGCTCAAAAAAACGGCATAAAAGCAGCTTTTATTACGGTTTTGTCAAAAAACAATCTTGATTCCCTGGATTTTATTTTATTGAAAGCAAGGGAGTATGGCGTAGAAGTGAATTTTCAGCCTGTAACAAAAAACATTCTTGGAGAACTTGAAGAAAATAACGAAATTCCCGCGCCGCGGGACTATCAGAAAGCGATAATGAAACTAAAGGTGTTGAAAAGAGCGGACAGCAGGCTGATTTCAAATACTTTGGAGGGGCTTGATTACCTCGGCCTGTACCCGGAAGGCAGAAGCATGAAATGCGCGAGCGGCTGGTTAACCTGCAGGATAGAGCCTGACGGTGCTATGGTGCATTGCAGCAGAAAACCCGTGAATAAGATGAATTGTGCCAGCGAGAGCGCCGGGAAAGCGTTTTTGAATTTAGATGCCAGGGCCTGCGGGGATTGCTGGTGTTCCGCAAGGGTGGAATTGAATATGCTCTGGTCGCTGAACTTGAAATGCATTTATGAAAGATTGTCAGGGGATGCTGCCGGAATTCTAAAGGGAAAAATCAAAAAGCTTATCATGAAACCGCTACTTATTTTTAAAGAAAAGAAATTCCAGAACAGGTGTTCATTGATTGCTGATGCAATAAAACAGGATTTAAACAAAAACGCCAGCCCGGGCTCTTATAAGATCCTTGATGTCGGGGCTGATGACGGCAGTATGCTGGCATACCTGGCAAATGTAATAGGAAGCGGGAATGAGTATGTCGGCATTGAGCCCGGGATTGATTCTGATATGAAAAACAATGATTCAGGGGTTATTGTTTACAGGAAGAGAGCCGAGGAAATGGATTTCGAGGACAACTATTTTGATTTTATAATCGCGAGCCTGTCGATCGAGCATATGGAAAACCCCGGTGTCGCGCTGCCAAAAATCCAGAAAATGTTGAAGCCGGGCGGCAAGTTCATAGTAATGACGGTTTTTCCCTTTTATCATAAACTGACGGTGCTGTCGGGTTATAAGAAGGACAGCCATTATAACAACTATTCCCTGGATGAGACCGCTGAACTTGTTGAAAAAAACTATTTTAAAGTTATTCAAAAGATGAAAATACCGTTTCCCATGTCCTATCAATTAGTTGTAACATCAAAGCCAGCGGATAATGGCGCGGCGGCCGTAAATCCGCCTGGAGTGCCCGGGAGGAATTTTAGCGCGGTATTACAATGTTTATTTCTTGCTTTTTTGTTTGTCGCGGCAGCGGGAATCAATTGTTTGTCCGCTGAAGGAAAAAAAAGGGATATAAGCATTAATGAAATAAAACAGATGAGGTCTGAAATTAAAGAAAACAGGGAAAATAAAAGCGGACTGGAAGATGTTGCCGATAATATTAACACGGAGAAAGACCGTTTGAAAAAGAGGGAAATGGTATATCTCCTCGGAGAGACAAAGGACGAGCAGTATAAAGGCAAACTCCAGGAGGTTATACTTAGTACCAGCGAGCCCCATTTTGTCAGGATGCCCGCGATTGAATCACTGGCACAGGTGAGCAAGAGCACAACGACCCTTTATTTCCTGGAGGCCGTCGCCTTGAATCCGGAAGAAAAGATAGGAGTGAGAAGGATGGCGGTTAAAACTTCCGCAAGGATGCCGGGTTCAGTTGATGTATTGATAGGGTTCCTTGAAAATAACAGGTTAGAAGAAACCTTGAGGCTGGAGGCGTTGAACTGGCTGGCAAGGAAGACTGACGACGAAAAAGTATTAATAATACTGAAAAAATACAAAACCAGCGGCACTAAAAATATAAGGGAACGCGTAACGAAGGAACTGGATGGCCGGGGAATAAAATAAGGGAGATTAAAAGAGGCTTTCAGATGAACAAGAATTTAATTCTGATACTTGGCCTGGTGGTGGTTTCCGCGGGGGTTTATATGAATACCCTGAAGAATGAGTTTATGTGGGATGACGAACAGCTCATTCAGGAAGACAGGTGCCTGAAGAGCTTTGAATACATAGGGTATATTTTTACTCCAAAGTACTGGAAAACAGACTTCAGCGGGTACGAAAAAAGATACAGGCCCCTGAGGGCTTTGACTTTCATGGCAGAGAGGGCGCTGTGGGGCGAGACTGTGGCCGGGTATCACGTCACAAATATTGTCCTGAATTCACTGGTTGTATTTATCCTGTATATTCTCCTTAAAAAGATAACAGGGAATCTTTGGGGGTCATTTTTCGGGGCGCTTATATTTGCTGTCCACCCCGTCCATACAGAGGCAGTCACGTGGATAAAGAACCGCACTGATATATTGTGCTGTTTGTTTATGCTCCTGTCTTTCTGGCTATTTTTGAACAAAGAGGAAAAAACAGGCAAAAACGCGGTATTTTACTGGCTGTTTTCGTTAATATCTTTCGTCCTGGCGCTGTTGTCAAAGGAGATGGCTCTGATGTTCCCGGCATTATTGAGTTTATATTTATTGACTATAGGGCGAACAGGGATCCAGGCAGTGATGAAAAAGACAGCCCATTTGTGGGCGATAAGCCTGGCGTATTTTATATTTCTTTATTTTGTATTGAAAAGGAATACTCCTGCGAACGTATCGGGATTTGACTTCCTTTATATGCTTGGCGTGGCAGGGCAGTATATAAGGCTGCTTTTCAGCCCGTTTAATCTTCAGACAGAAAGGACTTTCGTGTACCCGGTTGACTATATATTCCTGGGCCTGTTTATTACCGCGTTAATTTTTGTTTTCATTAAAAAGGAGATGAAAGCATTGTTTTCCTTCGGCTGGATCCTGACAAGCATGCTGCCGGTCGTGTATGTGGAACCGCTGATCTCAAGGCCGATCGCGGAACAGAGGTTGTACATACCTTCAATAGGGATTGCACTCCTGCTTGCGGGTTATCTTACGTTAAGCGATTCTTTTTCATGGAAGCTTACCAATGCGCTGGCAATAGGAGTTGTAAGCGGTATTGCCGTTGTTTTTTCCTGGCTGACCCTTGTTAGGAATACCAATTGGGAAACCCCGGTAAAATTCTGGGCCTTGACTGTTTCCCAGTCTCCCGGTTTCAGGTCCTACAACAATTTAGGCGTCGCTTATGAGAAAGCGGGCGCCATTGATTACGCGATCAAGGAGTATAACAGCGCCCTTGAGGTTTATCCGGGCTCAACCGATGTAAGGTATAACCTGGGAGTCGCCTACTATAAAAAAGGGGATTCAAAAACTGCCCTGGAGGTATTTGAAAGTATCCTGAAAGAAGAGCCCGAAAACGCGTTCGCGTTGAAGTCCGTCGCGAAAATATACGAGGATAAGGGCGATTATATAACAGCGCTGGAAAAATACTCGGAGGCGGCGAAGCTGAGCCCTTATGATTTTATAAGCCTCAATTCAATCGGGGTTATATGCACCAGGCTGGGAAAGTTCTCCGAGGCAGAGAAAAATTTTCTGGAAGCGTTGAAGAACAACCCCGGTTCGGACTTGATATATTACAACCTGGGGTTGCTCTATCACATGAGCAAAAGGCTGGAAGAAGCGGCCGTGATGTATGAAAAAACGCTGAGGTATAACAAGGAAAACACCGACGCGATGAATAACCTGGGAATACTCTATGATATGCTGGGGGAGAAAGAAAAAGCCGTAACCTGGTTCAAGAAAGCGATAGACAGGGATCCCGGTTATTTCCAGGCGCACTATAATTTAGGCAACAGCTACTTTGAAAAAGAGATGTATCCCGAAGCGCTGGGAGAATTCAGCAGGGTGCTGGAACTGAATCCCGGGCATAAACCGGCAAAAGAGAAGATAGAAAAAATAAAGAAAATTTCAAGGGCGGACAGCCTGCCCGCGGCCAGCATATATTCGTTAAATTCTGTTTCCTGGAGCCGGATATAAATGGAAAATAACAAAAACCTGACTCTGCTGTTCCTGGGAATACTGATTTCAATATCCGCTATTGTTTACTTGAATACAATAAGCAAGAGTTTTTTCTGGGATGATGAACTGCTGGTGAAAAATAACGTTCATATAAGAAGCCTGAAGAACATACCGGTTTTCTTTAATCCCGGGTACGCGAATGTCTATGAATCAGCGGGTGGCGGCAGGTACCGCCCGCTCAGGACAACTAGTTTCGTGTTTGACCATTTACTGTGGGGAGAGGACGCGCGGGGTTATCACGTTACAAATATAATCCTGCACATTTCGGCGACGCTTATCCTGTTTTTCCTGGTGAAGATAATGACGGGAAATAATCTGGCGGCATTTCTTTCAGGGCTGGTTTTTGCGGTTCATCCGATACACACCGAATCAATTATCTTCATTAAAAACAGGTCTGATGTTTTATGCGCTATTTTTTATTTTTTGAGCATGCTGTTGTTCGTGAAATTTGTCAAAGACAAACCTCCCCGGTTAAAGGGGATTGGAATATATATATCCGGCCTAGCCGTTTTTTGTCTTTCGTTGTTGTCAAAGGAGATGGCTGTGACACTGCCGTTTATGCTCTTGTGTTATGTGTTCTTTTTCAGGGGAGGCCTGCCGGAACAGCCCCTGCGCGGCATAATGAAAAAAGTGTATTTGACAATTCCGTATTTTTTGATACTTGCGGCCTATTTCGCTTTCAGGAAGTTTGTAATGAAAGGCGGTTATGCCCTGGAAATCGCTTCGCTAAAGGAAAAGTTTTTTATTATAGCGGAGACAGCCGGCGGCTACATAAAATTGGTGTTTCT
>MGVM01000078.1 GCA_001800495.1 Elusimicrobia bacterium RIFOXYB2_FULL_48_7 | reverse complement strand
CCACATATTCTCAACCTACACGGCTTTCCAGCTGGATTACGATATTAACCTCTTCAACAAGGCGGTCAACCCGGCCAATATTGACTGCGTGATAACCATGGGCAACCCGGAGCACCCTGTTGAGCGGGAAGTCCTGCGCAGGATTGGCGGCATCATAAAACCGGTGGTCTGCATATCGTCAAGAGATGTTGACGGTTTTGATAACATAGGCACCGACCACTTCCAGGGAGCCCGGAAAGCGGTCAGCTACCTGGCGGGGCTCGGGCATAAAAGGATCGGCATCATGATGAACAAAAAGCATTTAATGTTTACCGGCTACTGCCAGGCATTAAAGGAAAACGCCCTGGAATATGATGAAACAATTGTTGCGGGTTATGAAGAGACCGAAGATGATGTTCCCGTCGTTGAAAAAGGGTATGCGTACATGAATAAACTGCTTGATAAAGCCCATCCCCTGCCTACGGCTGTTTTTGTGTCAAACGCCCCTATGGCCATCGGCGCGATGGACGCCATTAAAGCCAGGGGCCTGAAAATACCGGACGACATTTCAATATTGGCGGATGATGACTCAGCCGCGGCCGCGTCATGCTCGCCCGCGCTCACCTGTATTAAGGTAGTAAAGGACGAGCTGGGCCGGCTGGCGGTGGAAAGGGCCATGGAAAGGATGAAGGATCCGGGATTGAAACCCGTTAATATTTTAATCCCGTTTGAACTGGTAGAAAGGGAATCCTGCAGAATAATATGAGAAAATCTTCGAACCGCGACAATTTCAACTTGTCAAAAACCAGGGACAGAATTACAGTTAAAGGACTGAACGGCGCCAGGGCGGGCCAGATGGTATCCTATAGCGTAGAGATAATTGCAGCCAACCCCGACATGGGAAAAGGCGGCGGTTTTAGCATCGGGGTGCCTCACGGGTTTGGTTTCCCGCAGGTTTCTCATCCGCAAAAAGAAGGGCATGTCACTTTTGTTTCAAACACAAAATCAAGGCTGGCGCTTGAGCCCTGCAAGGGCCGCGAGAAATTTGTCAACATCATAGTGCAGGAGGGAATACTTAAGGCGGGAGAGAAGATAGCCGTTCGTTTCGGCGACAGGCGCCGCGGCGGCCCCGGCATCAGGGCCTCGTACCAGCAAGCTGCAGGCGCCCTGGTGCCCGTGTCCAGGCTTGAAGAGAATAAATTGCTGCCCGCTTCCCCTGTTATTCATCTCGCCAGCCAGGATTTTAAAGTTTTAAGATGCCATCTTTCGCCGACATTCAGGAAAAACACGCCGGTGAAACTTGTGATCGTCGCGGAAGACGCGTACGGCAACAGGTGCGAGGGATTCCACGGGGAAATAAGGGTATTAAACAGCGGAATATCGAAAGGCCTGCCGGGCAAAATCCAGTTGAACCCGGCCGACAAGGGCAGAAAGGAATTCTCTTTCATGCCGGAAGCTGAAGGCAGTTTCAGGATATGCTGCGAGTATAAGGGCCTTCCGGCAATGTCGAACCCGTCCGCTGAACTTGATGCTTCCTTCCCTTATAACCTGTATTTCGGGGAAATACACGCGCACAGCAGCCTCTCGTATGACGCGGGCGGCTCCGTTGACGGGCTTTATAGGTACGCGCGCGATACCGCCGTCCTTGATTTTGCCGCGACTACCGACCACGCTGTTGGAATAAAAAACATGCGCGGTTATGCCGCGCACAGGTATTCACTTCCTTTTTTTGACATGGCTGACATGCCCGGCCGCTGGAAAACGATCTGCGCTGTAACGAAACAATTCAATAAGCCCGGGAAATTCGCCGCCTTCCCCGCGTTCGAGTTCACGCCCGCGGGCCTTAAAGGCCACAGGAATATATATTTCCTTCAAGACTATCCTGAAATGGTAAATGCGCCGGCCGGTTGGGACGGCAGGAGCGATGTGCTCAACCCATATTTAAAGAAGCATCCCGCGCTTGTCATCCCGCACCATCCTCCCATTACGTGGGATTGCGCGGTTCATGATAAAAGAACTCCGGAGATAGCGGACGAAGGGCTGGAATACGCGGATGTGCCCGCGAAATACCAGCCGGTTGTGGAGATATATTCAAAACACGGCTGCAGCGAATATTTCGGGAATCCGAGGCCGCTGAAAGGCCAGCTGAAGGGATACTTTGTGTCGGATTTCCTGGAGCAGGGGCACAAGTTCGGGTTTATCGCCGGAAGCGACACTCACCAGGCGAACCCGGGGTCGTCATTGGCGCTTTCCGGCCCGAATATAACCCTTCAATACAGAAACGGGCTTGCCGCTGTGTGGGCAAGGGAGCTTACGAGAGAAGCCCTGTGGGAAGCGATATTCGCCCGCAGGGTCTACGCAACCACTTACAATAAAACGGTTGTCATGTTTTCCGTTAACGGCCTTTTCATGGGCGCTGAAGGCGCAGCAAGCGGCCCCAGGCGCATAAGCCTGAAGTTGTTTACTGCAGGAAATATAATAAAGATAGAGATAATAAAAAACAGCAGCGTTATTTTTACGTCGTCCGGGCGCAATATTATTCCCGACATGGAAATAAAGGAATACATTGACCGGGAACAATCAGGCAGGAATGAAGATTATTATTACGCGCGGGTAACAGAGTCGGAGGGCGAGCTTGCCTGGTCGTCCCCCGTGTGGGTAAGGAATAAATAAATTGTTTCAAAGGGGGAAACATGGGCCGTTCTGTTAAGTTTTCGCTGGCTGGCGGGTTTACAAAGGAAGAAGCAAACAGGATCTATGAAGAGGCGCTGGATATTCTTGAGCAGATAGGAATAGAGTGCCATCACGAAAAGATAATGGAGCGCCTGTCCGGTATCAAGGGGCTCATGGTGGAGAAGGGCAGGGTGCGCGTGAAAAAGGAATTTGCCGACGGCCTGGTCAAGGACTTCAAGAAAAAACAGCTGGAGAAAAACAGGAAAAAAACCGAGGCCGCAGCCTCAGCCGCGACCGGCGACCCGAAGCCAGCGAAATTCTCTCTCGGAGCGCCGTATTCCTGTTTTTACTGGCTCGATTACAATACGGACAAGCCTCGCAAGGCGAACACGCAGGACTTGCGCAACGCGCTGAAGCTTCTTGATTCACTGGATGCCAGGGGCAATACCGCGCCCATCGTGCCGTCCGATGTCCCTCCCGAACTCCAGAGAGTCGCCATGTTCAAGGCCTCGGCAGAGAATTCCAGGAACATCGGCAACCACGCGAAGGGCGTGACCTCGGTTGAAGAAGCCGAAATAATCTGTGAAATGGGCGAGGCCTCGGGCAGGCCGGCGCCTTATTTCCACCTGCAGTTTTTTATCAGCCCTCTTAAATACGACGATGCCCTGCTTGACATCGGCTGGAAGTTCCTTGAGAAAGGGAAAAAGGACATGGCTGCCGTCTGGGGAGGCCCTATGCCCTGCGCCGGCGCCACAGCCCCGCTTTTCATGCCTGCCGTTTTCGTGCAGGGAATAGCGGAATCAATAGCAAGTGAAATACTCACCTCGCAGGTTTTCGGCGGTGAATTCACCCCGGCGGTCACTACGGGGCTTTTCGACATGAAATACGGCTCCTACCTTTTCAATTCCTCGGAATTCCTCCTGCTCAAGGTTGCCTCAAGCAACCTGTCCAGGGAGTTGTTCGGGTACGGTTCCAGCGGGGCTGTAACAACTAACTCATCTGCTGTTGACGCGCAGTCAGCCGCGGAGAGGGCCATGCGCGTGCTGATGAGCGCCTTGAACGGCGACACTGGTTTCGGCAGCACGGGAATGATCTCGCAGGACATGATATTCTCGCCGGAGCAAGTAATAATAGACCGTGAAATAGTGGACTGGGTACAGCGCGTTACGGAAGGGCTGGAACTTGACGAGAAAAAAGGCAGGACGCTTGAAGTATTAAAGGAAGTCGGCCCGGGAGGCAATTTCCTGGCGCACGATTCCACGGTGGAAAACGTAAGAAAATTTTTCTGGCAGCCGAACCTTTTCGACCGCATGCCCGTGGGCCAGTGGTTCGAGCAGGGCACCATGCTTCGCGATCGCGCCAGCAAAATGGCGGAGGAAAGGATCAAGGCGCACAGCTTTGAGCTCGACGCCTCAAAAAGAGCCAAGCTTGACGCCATCTACAAAAAAGCTGAAAAAGTGCTTATGCCAAAATAAACCTTGAAAAAGCATTGCTTTCGGGGTATACTTATATTGTATGAAAAAGCTTTTATTAGTTTTAACGCTTATTCCTACAATTACCTGCCTTGTTTTTGCGCTTACCTGCCTGAATTGCAGTCAATCTCTTCCCGACGGCGCAAAATTCTGCACAAATTGCGGAACAAAGATAGAACCCCCGCGCCCGGTGGTTCCAGTGGTTGTTTTTTGTACCCAATGCGGAAAGAAAAACCACGGCAAAGCAAAATTTTGCACTAAGTGCGGGGCCCAGCTTGTAATCGCAACGCCGGCCGCTCGAAGCGCGCAAAGCGCGTTTTCTGGGCAACCAGTTCAGCCGGTTCTGCCCGTGCCCGCGCAGCCTGCGCCGGCCGTTGCGCCTGCTGTCCCGGTACAACCTCCATCCAAAATTTTACCTCCCGCGCCCAAGAAGCCGGCTCAAAAACCCGTCAACAAAAACGAGGAAACTGCGGATGACTCATCTAATTTCAGCATCGGGTTGAATTATCCCGGCATTTCCGTGAAATATAAAATAAATCCAAAAATCGCGCTGGAAGCCAGGTACCAGAGTTATGAAGGCGTTGCTTTGTACGGCCCGAGGGTATATAAAATCTCCGGCAACAATACCGGCAAACTGGTTACCTTTTACGGCGTCGAACTTGACATGGTGTCTTTCCAGGGCGTTATCACCAGGGGCAGCGGGTTAGCCGTAGAGCCGTTCTTCGGCGGGGAACTGGCCATCAGCAGGAATTTATCGGCCCAGCTGGATTTCGGGCCCGCTTTCATATCCCTTAACGATTCCAATTTTTCCGTGAGCCAGTCAGGGCTTGAATTTGTTGTCAACTTCGGATTGAATATTTATTTTGGGTCCGGGAGCGATTGATTCTATGAAGAAAACCGGCATTCTATTTTTCTCCCTGCTGTTTTTTAACCACCCTGCTTTCGCTCTGGGCCTGCACCTTGGCATGGCGGTCGCGGTCAGGAGCCAGGTAAACGAGTTGGACAAGAAGGCCGTTGAAAAAATACTTGCAAACGCGGGCCTTCCTGGAAACCTTTTCGCGTCCGGGTGGCTGTCAGGCACTGCGGCCAGGGGCGCCGCCATAGCGTCCGCCCCGGTAGTGATAAAGGATTCCTTCGGTACAAGAAAGAACGCGGTGACCGACGCGCAGGGAGAATACAGCATTGACATAACAGGGCTTTACCCGCCGCTGCTGCTGAATGCCGCCGGCGGCACGACCATGTATTTCAGTATCGCGTTTTCCACGGGGGTATGCAACATCCATCCCGTGACGGACCTGGTCCTGCGGGCTTATTTCAAGTCATCAATGAACATCTCCAGCAACCTTGACTCTGCTTTCAGCGACAATTTCATTTCCCTGCTGCCGCTCCCGCCCGAGGAAACTATCAACAGTTTAAAAGGCGTGATAACGCAGCAGGCCGCCCCCGTGCTGGCAAGGGCGGGCATAGCCGACGGCAGTTTTGATATTATTTCCTCCGCGTTCGACGCGGACGGCACGGGTTTTGACCAGGCAATAGAAGAACTGGGTATAACAGGCACCACTGATTACAGCCGGGTAATCGTCACTGACCTGATCACGGGTATTGTCCTTTCCACTATTACACCGTCATCGGACGGTTCCGTCTCTCCTGATGCGCCCTTCGGCCTCACGGCCGCAGAGGTAAGCAGCAATTCGATATCCATTGCCTGGTTGGTGTCCGGATCTTCGGGCATCGCGGGTTATACGGTTTTCAGGGATGGGGCCTTGAGAGCGTCAGTTTCGGAAACCACTTTCAAAGACACGGGCCTTACGCAGGGAACACAGTACACCTATACTGTTTCAGCATTCACCTGGACCGGTACGAACTCGGCCCAAAGCGATTCGCTTAGTGTCACTACTTCCGGGACTCCGCCCCCGCCGCAGACAGCCCCGTCGGCGCCCTCATCCGTTTCTTTCTCGGCCGGCAACGCCAGCGCGTCCCTCAGCTGGGCCTCTGTTTCAGGCGCCTCCACTTATAACATCTACTGGTCTAACAGCCCGGCAATGACAAAAACCACCGGGACAAAAATAACCAGCGCCACGTCCACTTACACCCTTAACGGGCTGACAAACGGCGCCACTTATTATGCCGCCGTGACGGCGGTAAACAGTTACGGCGAGTCGCCCTTAAGTTCCGTGGCGGGCGCCTGCCCGTCGGCAGGGGCTGTGCCTTTCCATGTTGATATTAACATAACGCGCGGAACAGCCATCTTCCCGAATAAATACACAAGCTGGCACACCGGCGGGACCGCTACCAGCTGTTATTTTGCGTATCCTGACGGCTGGACAGTCGGCGGGTCGGAACTGACAAACTGGGTGCCTCTTCCTCCGGGCTGGACGGTGGGCGGAGCGGCAATGACAAACTACCTTCCCATTCCTCCCGGCTGGACTTTTGCGGGCGCGGCGATGACCAATTACGTCGGTGTTGCCCCGGGATGGCATGTCGGCGGCGCGGCGATGACCAACTATTATGCCTATCCGGATGACAGTCTCACCACGCTTGAAATAAGGTATGAGGACCCGAACTGGCTGGGAATGTTCCAGGTATTGCAGCAGAACGGCACTCTCAGCGACGACGAGCTGGCCAACCTCATCATCGCCTATTACTACACCCTCCACCAGAAATAATTCCGGGGACACAATACTTAACTAATATTTTAGTTAAGTATTGTGTCCCCGTTTTTCATGTTTTTTTCTGCAGTCTTTACTTTACAATTGCCAATTTACCTGCTTTCTTTTCCCCGTTTGAAGCAGTCATTTTATATATATAGATCCCTCTGACTATTTTTTCACCGCCTTCGTTTTTACAATCCCAGTTTATTCCGCTTCCCCGGTCAATACCGGATAGTTTTTTTATCAACTTGCCGCTCATTGTATAGATCTCTATTTCAGTATTTGTTCCGTGAATACCGCTGAAAACTAAAGGGGTGTTACCTGATAAATTGTATGGGTTTGGATAAGCTGTAATTTCCGGGCTATTATGATAAATGCTCGTTGTTACGAATTGGCCGTTTGAATTTGTTGCATTGCTCTGTAATCCAGCGCCGTTTACCGCCTTAACGCTGAAGTAGTATGTTGTGCCTGCCGACAGGTTCAACCCCGTCACGGTTACCGTCAGTACATTCGCTATTGCCGCCCAGTCCGCCACGTTAGCGCTTCCCGGTGATGTGCCTATGGCATAACTATATCCTGAAATGCCTGATTCGGAGTCAGCCGAAGGAGTCCAGTTTGCGCTTAGCTGAGTGGTTAGAGCGGCGGAATCTATATCGGTTGTACCGGTGCCGTCGCGCACTGTTGTTATATTGCCGGGTGCAGTGGTGTCTGTTTCCACGCCCTGCCAGCCTGAAAGGCGCGCCCAGAGCCACCATGCGGCATAAGCTTTCAGGTTGCCGTTTAACGGCTGGCTGTGAGCGGCGCTGCAGTCATACCAGTCAACATTCTGAGTGTGCGCATTCTGCCAGGCTATTGCCCAATTCCCTTCCCTTGTGCCGTCGCTATTGCCGTCGTAATCGCAATTGTCGTTAGGTATTTTATCGCCGAAGTATATGCCGTCAGGATTATAACTTTCTATATCCTCAAAATCATAGAGGATTTTATTGTTATTCCTGCAGTAATCCCTTATCTGCTCGTTTCTTAGGTGCAGATTTCCGGTTAGGCCGCTTCCGTCAAGGTGCCCTGTCATGTACACAAACTTCACGCCAGGATAATCTGTCTCCAATCCGCTCATAAGGCTTAAATAATTGCTTATGTCAGACTGATTTGAAGAACTCACCTGCCCGCACCAGGACCAAATAATGACATTCACTTCAGCGTGCGCGTTCAGGTAATTTCTTGTAGCTGTTTCCCACGCGGTCAAGTTTGGATTGCCGAGGTCACTGGCCCCGGAAAATGGCGTGTCTCTAAGGTCAAGGGCTCCGCCTGTTCCTCCGGTATTCCACCTGTACTCGTCTCCTTTAAAAGCAATCAATCCGCTCATGCCTGTCGTCAACTGGCTGCCGTGCGATGTGTGCCCGTAAGCTATATGGAGCCCGGATTTTGCCTGTGTTATCCATTGAGCGGGTATCGTAGTAAGATTTGTACAGTAATGATCTACAATAATAGCTGCTCCGCACAAATTTACGGAAAACAAGATTATTGTAATGCTTAAAAAATATTTCATTTCATTTCTCCCGGTATGATGATTGAGAAATCTCAAGGCTGCGCTTGAGAATATTTTCCTGGATTCTATTTTACCGCTTTTTTTGGCTAATTGCAAAAAATATTGGAGGGCAAGTCAGCCCTACAGTTTGTTTGCCTTGATGAGTTCGGTGAGTTTCAGGATGAGGGGTGTGGTGTAGGTGCCGCTCCAGGATTTTTTCCCGGTGCTCTTGTTGACTATAATGCAGAAAGCGTAGAACTTGCATGTCGCCCTGCTTTTTATGTAGCCCGCCAATGAATTAACCCCCGTTGATGAAAGCGTGCCGGTTTTCACGTAGCAGTTAAGCCCGCCGTATTCCTTCGGGTCGAATGAATGGATCACCAGGGCCTGCCACTGGGGATTGTCAAAAAGGGTTTCCAGGGTTTTTATCATCATGCCCGGGGTTATCTTGGACTGGGCCGAAAGCCCGCAGGCGTCTTCAATATAAAATGTGCTCCTGTCAAAGCCGGAATTGGCCAGCACGTCCGATATCGCCTTCAGCCCCTTCTCGCGCGTGCCCGGTTTCCCGAATTCAGCCATTCCCATATACTTGCCCAGGTTCTCCGCTATCAGGTTGTTGCTCTGCCGGTTCATCGTAGTGAGTATTTCCAGCAGCGGCCCGGACTCGATCTCGTAGGCGACAGGCAGTCCCGTCGTATCTATCCTGTCCTTGATGATTTTTCCGTTGAATTCGATGCTGTTTTTTTCCAGCCGTTCTTTCAGGAGCGTGGAGAAATAAAGCCCCGGCCTGGAAACCGCCACCGACATGCACTTTATGGCGCGGGTCCAGTTGGTGACAACGCCGGATATCGTGTAGGAATCGTAAGCGTCGTGAACGGCGACTGTCATTTGTGGAATTGAAGAGCGGTTTGAATATTCAATTTTCAGCCGTGTGTCGAATTTCGCGTAGGATGTCTGCGGCTCCGGTATGACCTTCACTTTCGGTTTTTCAACGAGCTTCAGCTCTATGCAGTTGTAATTCATGCACAGCGCGCATGGCGGGGCATAGAGGTTACGGGCCATGGGGAAAAAACGGATGTTTTCCTCGTCAAAATTGGAAACGTCGTATATGATATTCCCGTTTATCTTGTTGATGCCTGAATCCTTGAGCTTGCGGCAGAAAGCGTCCAGATTTTCTGTGGTTATTGTGGGGTCGCCGTTGCCCTGGATGTAGATGTTGCCGTTGTAGGTGTCGCTTTTTCCGTCAAGGTTCTTGTCCAGGTAGATCGGTGTCTTGAAAGTGAAGTCGCTGCCCAGTTTCTGCAAACTTGCGTAGGTGGTGATCACCTTCATTATGGAAGCGGGCATGAAAAGCTTGTCTTCGTTCTTTGCGTAAACCGGTTGTTTCTGTTCAAGGTCGTAAACGACGATGCCGGTTTTCGCCCCTGCGAAAAGGGAGTTGTTCTTAAGCAGTTTTTCAACGGACTGCTGGAAATTGGTGGTCACGTCGGTAAAAGATGTTTGGCAGGCGCCTGCCAGCATTATAAATGCAAGAAATAATTTCCTCATGGCAGAATATTATCACATTCCGGTAACTTTGTCAAAAACATATAGGGGACGTAGTCAAATAGACAAATAGAGATTGACAAAAGAAAAGTGAAATGGTAACATTTTCAACATGCCAAGGCAAGGAAGAATAAACATAGAAGGCGGAATATATCACATAATCCAGCGGGGATTGGAAAAGCGGGAAATATTTTTAGATGATGAGGACCGCAGGGAATTCTTGCGGAGGTTGAAGAACGGATTGGAAGAAACAGGCCATAAATGTTATGCCTGGGTGTTAATGCCTAACCATTTTCATCTGCTGATAAGGTCCGGTGTGAAGCCATCATGCGATTTAATGAGAAAATTATCTACGGGCTATGCTTTATATTTCAATAAAAAACATGATAGATGCGGTTATTTGTACCAGGGCAGGTATAAATCGGTATTGTGCCAGGAAGAAAGCTATTTTCTTCAATTAATCAGATACATTCACTTGAATCCACTCAGGGCAAAAATAGTGAAGGATTTGAGGGAGTTTGAAATATTCCTGTGGAGCGGGCATTCCGTATTATTAGGGATAAATCATTTGAAATGGCAGAGTACCGGCGAAGTATTAGGCAGATTTGGAAAAAGCCAGTTAGAAGCCGTGAAAAAATACAGGGAATTTGTCTTGGAAGCAAAGGATATCGGGCGGAGAGATGAGTTATCCGGCGGAGGGTTGATCAGGAGCGCCGGCGGCTGGGAAGAAGTTAAGAGTTTGAGGGAATCCAAATCGCGCCTTAAGGCGGATGAGAGAATACTTGGGGACGGTCAGTTCGTTGATAATGCCCTGCAGCATTCAGAACGAAAAATGAAACGCCATGAAAAATTTAAAAAAGAGGGTTGGAATATAAAAAAGCTGGAAGCACATGTCTGTAAATTGACGAATATAAAAGAAGGCGTCATTATAGGGAAAAAAAAGAAGAGCAATATCAAAGCGAAAGGCCTTCTGGCATATTGGGGTGTAAACGAACTGGGAATAAAAGGGGCGGAATTGGGCAGGTATCTTGGAATTAGTAAACAAGCCATTTCATACCTGATAAAAAAGGGAGAGAAGACAGCAAATGAAGACGGTCTCTATTTGTCTATTTGACTACGTCCCCAATAATATATGAAAATAGCTATTAGCGGGAAGGGCGGGACGGGAAAGACAACATTGACGGCACTGCTCGGCCATGTCTTTTTAAAGGAAGGCAACAAAGTTTTCCTTATTGACGCCGACCCGGACGGCAACCTGGGCGTGGCGCTGGGATTTTCGCGCGCGGAACTATCGGCCGTGAAGCCAGTGTCTGAACTTAAAGACATCATCAACCAGCGCACAGAGAACAACGGCTCGGGATTTTTCAAGCTCAACCCGAAAGTCGACGACATCCCGGAGAAATATTCCCTAAAAAAAGACAATCTGCACCTTCTTATTCTTGGAATCCTTAAAAGGGGCGGCGGCGGGTGTTACTGCCCTGAAAATACTTTCCTTAAAGCGCTCCTGCGCAACCTGATAATAGAAAGAAGCGAAGTGGTGATCATAGATATGCCCGCCGGCATTGAACACCTGGGCCGGGGAACCGCGGAATCGGTTGATGTTCTGCTTGTGGTTGTGGAGCCGACGCTTAAAAGCATCCAGACAGCCCAGCGGTTAACCTCCCTTGCTTCCGACCTTAAAATGAAAAAGATCCTATACATCGGGAACAAGATAACTGGAGCCCCTGATATTAAATTCCTTGAAGAAAATATCCTCGGAAAACTCGCCGGGTATGTGTCTTCAAGCGCCGAAATCCTTGAGGCCGAAAAAACCGGTTCTCCTGTTTATGATGCCGCCCCAGCCGCGTTAAAAGAGGCATCTTCAATCAGGGAAAAATTGTTTGAAAATCAATAAATATATTAGTTGGAGGCAACATGCACCCCAAAGACTTTACAAACACCGATGAAGCGACAAAAAAATCCAAAGCCTGCGCTGAAAAAAATGAGATCCAGACCGTATGGGAGCGCTACGCTGAACAGCTGCCCCAGTGCGGGTTCGGCCTGCTCGGCCTTTGCTGCAAGAACTGCAACATGGGCCCCTGCAGGATAGACCCG